>JANLUG010000158.1:0-11796 GCA_031363335.1 Gammaproteobacteria bacterium | reverse complement strand
GGTCACGCCGGTGCGCAGGTTCGTGCCGCATTCGCCGATGCCCGCGATCTCAACTGGGTCGAGCAGACCGAACAACTCGGCACCGGACACGCGGTTGCTCAGGCATTGCCGGGCGTCGCTGACGACGCGACCGTGCTGGTCGCGTTCGGCGATGTCCCGCTCGTCGGCGCGGAGACGCTGTTGGACTGCGTGGCAGCGGCGCGATCAGGAGCGCTCGCGGTGGTAACGGCCGACATTGCGAATCCGACCGGGCTGGGTCGCATCATTCGCGCTGCTGATGGGCGCATGATGGCGATTGTCGAAGAGCGCGACGCCACCCCCGAGCAACGCGCGATCAACGAGATCAACTCAGGGATCATGGCTGCTCCTGCACCCATGCTGCGGGATCTCCTCGGTCAGCTGAGTCGCAGCAACGAACAAGGTGAGTTCTATCTGACCGACGTTATCGGCGTCGCGGTTGCTCGCGGCAATAAGGTCGATGGTCGCAAGGTGGTCTGCGCCGATGATGTCGCAGGTATCAACGACCGATCCGAACTTGCTCGCCTCGAGCGGGTCTACCAGCGCCGTGAAGCGGAACGGCTGATGGTCAGTGGCGTCACGCTGCGCGACCCGTCGCGGTTCGACGTGCGGGGCGAGCTCAGCGCTGGAACCGACTGCGTGATCGATGTCGACGTCGTATTCGAAGGAAACGTCACGCTTGGTGAAGGCGTCCGCATCGGCTCCGGCTGCGTCGTGAAAGATGCGCGCATCGGCGACGGCGCAGTGATCCACGCACATACCGTGATCGACGGTGCCGTCATCAGCACCGGCTGCGAGCTCGGCCCTTTTGCGCGGCTGCGCCCCGGCACCGAGCTCGGCGAGCACGTCAAGATCGGCAACTTCGTCGAAACAAAAAAGACACATCTCGGCGCCGGCACGAAGTCGAACCACTTCGCATACCTCGGCGACACCACCACCGGTGAAAACTGCAACATCGGCGCCGGCACGATCATGTGTAACTACGACGGCTTCGCCAAACACCAGACACACCTGGGTAACGACGTGTTTGTCGGATCGAATTCGACGCTGGTTGCGCCGATCGAAGTGGGCGATGGCGGATACGTCGCGGCCGGATCCACGGTGACGACGAAGATCGAAGCCGGCGAACTGGCTGTCGGACGCGCGCGCCAGCGCAACATCGTTGGATGGGTCCCGCCAGCTAAGCGCGTCAAACCGACTCAATAACGGGAAATCGTCAAGTATGTGCGGCATCGTGGGCGCCATCGCGCGTCGAGACGTTCCGGGAATTCTGATCGAAGGGCTGCGGCGCCTCGAATACCGCGGCTATGACTCGGCCGGCCTCGCGGTGATTCCGAACGGATCCGGCCGCATCGAGCGGCGTCGCCGGGTCGGTAAGGTCAAAGAGCTCTCGGACAGCCTGAATGCCGAACCCTTGCTGGGTAATGTCGGGATCGCGCACACGCGGTGGGCAACCCACGGTGCGCCGGTCGAGCGCAACGCACACCCGCATATGTCGCGCGATCGGATCTGCGTTGTGCACAACGGCATCATCGAGAACTTCGAGCAGATCCGCCGGACACTGCAGTCTCAAGGCTATCGATTCGACTCGGAAACGGACTCCGAAGTGATCGCTCACTTGATTGAGTCGCTGCAGGTTGAGGGGCGCTCGCTGCTCGAGTCCGTGCGTCTCGCGATTAAGCACCTCGAAGGCGCATATGCGATCGGCGTGATCTCGCGCGACGAGCCCGACCGTTTGGTCGGTGCCCGCGTCGGCAGCCCGCTCGTTGTCGGCATCGGCATCGGCGAGAACTTTCTCGCATCCGACGTGCTGGCGTTGCGTCCGGTCACCGACCGGTTCGTGTTCCTCGAGGAGGGCGATCTGGTCGAGATCACCGCGACCGGAATGTCGGTATGGAGCGTCAAAAACGAAAATGTCGTTCGCTCGACGGTGCGGGTGAAGCTCGATAGCGGCGATGTCGACAAAGGCAACTATCGACACCACATGCTGAAGGAGATCCATGAGCAGCCGAAGGTCATTCGCGACACGCTCGAAGGACGACTGACGAAGACGCGAGTGTTGGAGCCCGCGTTCGGCGTCAATGCCGGTCCGATCTTCGATCGAGTGAAGTCGGTAACGATCGTCGCTTGCGGATCGAGCTTCTACACCGGCTCGATCGCGAAATACTGGATCGAAGGCATTGCCGGGCTGCCGTGTCAGGTCGAGATCGCCAGCGAGTACCGATATCGGGGTGTCGCCGTGCCGCCAGACAGTCTGTTCGTGACGATCTCGCAGTCCGGCGAAACCGCCGACACGCTCGCTGCGCTGCGGATGGCGAAGACCGCCGGCTACACGGCGACGCTGACGCTTTGCAACGTCGCGACCAGTTCGCTCGTGCGCGAATCGGACCTGGCGCTGATGCTCGAAGCCGGCCCCGAAATCGGTGTCGCTTCTACGAAAGCATTTACCGCTCAACTGGTCGATCTCGCGCTGCTGACGATTCTGCTGGCGCGCCGTCGCGGGCTCTCTGCGGAGCGCGAAGCGGAACTCGTCTCGGCGTTGCATGGCCTCGCCGGCGTCGTCGAGGAAACGCTGCAGCTCGACCCGGTTACCGCAAAGCTCGCCGAACAGTTCATGGACCTTCGTCATGCGCTGTTCCTCGGACGCGGCTCGTTGTATCCCGTCGCGCTCGAGGGTGCGCTGAAGCTGAAGGAGATTTCGTATATCCACGCCGAGGGCTATCCGGCCGGTGAACTCAAGCACGGCCCGCTCGCGCTGGTGGATGAGGAAATGCCGGTGGTCGCCGTGGCGCCGAACGACGATCTGTTGAGCAAGCTGCAGTCGAACCTGCAGGTGGTTCGCGCCCGCGGCGGCAAGCTGTTCGTATTTGCAGATCGCAACGCCGGTCTCGTGAGCGAACCTGGCGTGACGGTGATTCCGGTGCCGTCCGTCCACGAGATGCTGGCGCCGATCGTTTACACGGTTCCGTTGCAACTGCTCGCGTACCACGCGGCCGTGTTGAAGGGCACCGACGTCGATCAACCGCGCAATCTCGCGAAGTCCGTAACGGTCGAATAGACCCTCCTGATTTCTCCGCTGCGCGGCGCCTTTCGGCGCCCGCTTGATGTATAAAGCCAACCCCGCTCGAATGACTCGGGCGCGACTGCGAGTTCGTAACGGTTGGACGTCTCTCACATTCTCGATGGTCTGAACGATCGCCAGCGCGAAGCTGTCACCGCGCCGCTCGGCAATCTGTTGATCGTCGCCGGTGCCGGCAGCGGCAAGACGCGGGTACTGGTGCATCGCGTTGCGTGGTTGATCGAAGCGGAAGGCGTTTCGCCGCACGGTGTGCTCGCCGTGACGTTCACGAACAAGGCTGCGAGCGAGATGCGCAACCGCACCGAAGCGTTGTTGCGGATGCCGGGACGCGCGCTGTGGGTGGGCACCTTTCACGGCATCGCGCATCGCCTGCTGCGCACGCACTGGAACGAAGCGAAGCTGCCGCAGAGCTTTCAAATTCTTGATTCGGACGACCAGCTGCGACTCATCAAGCGCGTCATGCGCGCGCTCGACATAGACGAAGCGAAGTGGGCGCCGCGACAGGCGCAGTGGTTCATCAACGGTCAGAAGGACGAAGGAAAACGGGCGCGGGAAGTTCCAGCCTCCGACGATCTGTTTGTGATCACGCATCGGCGCATCTACGAGGCCTACGAAGAGCTGTGCTTCACCGGCGGCCTGGTCGACTTCGCCGAACTACTGCTGCGCAGTCACGAGCTGTGGCTGAATGTCCCGGATCTGTTGCAACACTACCAGCGCCGTTTCCAGCATCTGTTGGTCGACGAGTTTCAGGACACGAACACGATCCAGTACGCATGGCTGCGCGTGCTGGCGGGGCAACACGGTCGTGTTGTCGCGGTCGGTGACGACGATCAGTCGATCTATGGCTGGCGCGGCGCGCGCATCGAGAACATCCATCGATTCCGGCAGGACTTCGGCGATGTCGGGATCATTCGCCTCGAACAGAACTATCGCTCCACCGGAACGATACTGAAGGCCGCCAACGCGTTGATCGATCACAACACCGATCGGCTCGGCAAACAGCTTTGGACGAACGGCGTGGAAGGCGATCCTATTGCACTGTACGCCGCGTACAACGAGCTCGATGAGGCGCGCTTCATCGCCGGCCGCGTCGAGGATTGGATCGCGCAGGGCGGCAGCGCCATCGATGTCGCGCTGCTGTATCGATCGAACGCCCAGAGCCGCGTGCTCGAAGAGGCGCTGCTACGTGCGCGGATTCCCTATCGTATCTACGGCGGCTTGCGGTTTTTCGAGCGGCTGGAAGTGAAGAACGCGCTTGCCTATATGCGCCTGACGGCGCAACCGCATTCGGATACCGCATTCGAACGTATTGTGAACACGCCGACGCGCGGCATCGGAGACAAGACGCTCGAGGCGGTTCGCGCGCGAGCGCGCAGCACCGGCACATCAATGTGGCAAGCCGCGAAGGAAGGTGTCGCCGATGGATCCTACGGGCGCTCCGGCCACGCGATCATCGCGTTCATAACCCTGATCGAGCAGATATCCGCCGCAGTCGAAGGGTTGCCGCTGCACGAACTCGCGCAGCATTGCATCGAGGTGAGCGGACTACTGGAGTTCCACACGCGCGAGAAAGGCGAGCGCGGACTGGCACGAAAGGAGAACCTCGAAGAACTGATCGCCGCCTGCCGTGAGTTCAGCGGCGAAGTGGTGTTGCCGCTCGATGATGCCGGGCAGACGCGCGCGGATGGTTCGGTATCGGTGCTCGACGAATTTCTCGATCAGGCGGCGCTCGAGAGCGGTGAACATCAAAGCGACGACGACGGCAACTGCGTGCAGCTGATGACGCTGCACACAGCAAAGGGCCTGGAGTTCCCGATCGTGTTCATGGCCGGCATGGAGGAAGGGTTGTTCCCGCATCGGATGTCCGCTGAAGAGCCGGGCCGAATGGAGGAGGAACGGCGCCTGTGCTACGTCGGTATCACGCGCGCGATGCGACAGCTGACCTTCACCTTTGCCGAGACGCGTCGTCTGCACGGCAACGACTCATACAACCGTCCCTCGCGCTTCATAGCCGAGATTCCGCACGCGCTGATGCAGGAAGTCCGTATGCGCGGCGCCGTTACCCGGCCGTACGAGTCGCGCAGCAGCGGCAACTACAGCAATAGTCAGAGCTCCTCGGTGAAGCGAATTCCAGCGGATGACGGCGCGCTGCGCATCGGCCAGCGTGTGTCGCACGGCAAGTTTGGCGAAGGCGTCGTGCTGCAGTCGGAAGGCCACGGCGAACGCGCGCGTGTCCAGGTGAATTTCGCACGCGACGGATCGAAGTGGCTGATGCTGGGTTACGCGAAGCTGCAACCGTTGGATTGACGAGCAGACAGAGGGGCGCGCCAATGGATCACAAGACCACGCGATATGCTGTTGATGCCGGCATCGCCACCATCACGTTGCACCGCCCGGAACGCATGAATGCATGGACCGGGCGCATGCATACAGAGTACCGATACTGTCTCGACCTGGCGGAGCGCGACGAAGGGGTGCGCGCGATCGTAGTCACCGGAGCCGGTCGCGGTTTCTGCGTCGGCGGTGATGCGGAGGCGCTGCGGGGACACGTCGAGAAGGGCGGCTACGATCCGGGCACACCGGCACCGCTTGCACGCCCCGGATTCGGTACGGCACTGGAGTTCGACGCGAGTTTTGCATTTCATTTCGGGTTGTCGAAACCGGTGATCGCTGCGATCAACGGGCCTGCAGCCGGCGTCGGCCTGGCGCTCGCGTGTTTCGCGGATCTGCGCTTTGCGGCGGCCGGCATCAAGATGACCACTGCTCACGGCAAGCTGAACCTTCCGGCCGAATACGGATTGTCGTGGCTGCTGCCACGCATGATCGGGCTGACGCGCGCGAACGAGCTGCTGCTGACGAGTCGCGCGTTTCTGGCGGAGGAGGCGCTCGCATTCGGCCTCCTCAATGGCGTGTATCCGGCGCAGATGCTGCTCGAGGAAACGTATGCCTTCACGCGCAATCTGATCGCGACGGTGTCGCCGAACTCGTTGCGTCAGACACGCTGGCAGATATATCGCGATCTGCATCGCGACGTCGCGGAATCGGTGCGCGACTCTGAAACGCTGCTCAATTCGATGATGCGTGAACCCGACTATGCCGAAGGCGTCGCAGCCTTCCTGGAGAAGCGCGCTCCGAAGTGGCGCGGACCCAACAGCTAGAGTAAGGGGTGCGTTCGGAGGCTCATGCGGGGCGAAAGCTACCGGCGCTTGCCAGATGCCACTCACTCGTCCACTCCGAGCCGGCGCGATTTTCGACGAGCTGTCCGGGTCCCAGCCATTCATAAGCACGATCGAGCGTCGCCACCGCACGGGAAGATGTGCGTCGGTTGATATGTTGCGGTCGCAGTTCGGACGGATGATCGAGACCGGCCGCCGCAACAAGTTCCATCAACGCGCCGACCGTATGGCGGTGGAAGTTCGCAACGCGGGTGGCCTTGTCGTCGACCACGAGCGCACGCTGCCGCATCGGATCCTGCGTGGCGATGCCGACAGGACATTGATTGGTGTGGCACTTCAGCGACTGCAGGCAGCCCAACGCAAACATGAAGCCGCGTGCGGAGTTGCACCAGTCGGCGCCCATCGACAACGCCACAGCAATGTCGAAACCCGAGATGATCTTGCCGCTGACACCGAGCTTGAGGTGCTCGCGTAAGCCGCTACCGACGAGCGCATTCTGCGCGAACCACAACGCGTCGCGGCGCGGCATGCCGACGTGGTCCGAGAACTCGACGGGCGCGGCGCCTGTGCCACCTTCCTTTCCATCGATCACGATGAAGTCGGGATAGATGCCGGTTTCGATCATCGCTTTGCAGATGCCGAGGAATTCCCACTTGTGGCCGATGCAGAGCTTGAAGCCGACCGGCTTGCCGCCGCTGAGCTCGCGCAGACGCGCGATGAACTCGATTAATCCGCGCGGTGAATCGAACTCCTTGTGATTCGGCGGCGACTCGCAGTCTTCGCCTTCGGGTACGCCGCGCACGCGCGCGATTTCGGTGGTGACCTTTGCACCGGGTAACAGGCCGCCGTGGCCGGGCTTTGCGCCCTGCGACAGCTTGATCTCGACCATCCTTACGGCATCGGCGCTGGCGCGATCCTTGAACTTCGCGGGATCGAAACGGCCGCTGCTGTCTCTGCAACCGAAGTAGCCGGTGCCGATTTCCCAGATGATGTCGCCGCCGCCTTCGAGGTGATAGTCGCTCAGCCCGCCTTCACCGGTGTCGTGCGCGAAGTTGTCGAGTTTCGCGCCGCGATTCAGCGCGCGGATCGCGGCGGCGCTCAGTGAACCGAAACTCATCGCGGATATGTTCAACACAGAGGACGAATATGGGTGGCTGCATTGGGCGTTGCCGATCAGCGTGCGAAACGGCTCGATGCCTTTCGGCCGTGGTGCGATCGAATGGTTGATCCATTCGTAACCGACGTCCATGACGCGCCGCTCGGTGCCGAACGGCATCGTGTCGACGACGTTCTTCGCGCGTTGGTACACGAGCGAACGCTGCTCTCGATCGAACGGCGTCCCGTCGGTATCGCTCTCGATGAAGTACTGCCGGATCTGCGTGCGCATTTCCTCCGCGATGTTGCGGAAGTGCCCCGTCAACGGATAGTTGCGATAGAGGCTGTGTTTGCGTTGCAGTAGATCCCAGCTGCCGAGCAGTACCAGCGCTAACAGAACGATCGAGGGCCACCACGGCATGCCGGCCAGCACAGCCGATGTCGTCGAAAGCCACATCACGATGACGATGATGAAAGGTAGATGGCGGCGCATCACGTTCCCCCGATGGATGAGAGCCGGAGCCGCAGCTCCAGTTCGATGACGGTTCCGGCAAACAGCGCAAAACCGACCCAGACGTTGTTACGAAACGCAGCGAAGCAATGCGCGGGTTTGCGGTCGCGAATGAGCCGTTGCTGGTAGATGAACAAGCCGACAACTGCAGCGATACCGATGAAGTAGGCGGTTCCGAACTGAAGGCGAATGCCGAGCAACGCGAGGGTGATCACCGTAGAAGCCTGCAGTGTGGCAACCATCGCACGATCCGCATTGCCGAACAGAATCGCGGTGGATTTGATGCCGACGCGAACGTCGTCGTCACGATCGACCATCGCATACAGCGTGTCGTACGAGACGATCCACAACACGCTCGCGATGAACATCAACCAGGCAGGATCGCCGATTCCGGCGCCGGTCGCGGCGAACGCCATGACGATGCCCCAGCTGAATGCGGCGCCGAGCACGATCTGCGGCAAGTACGTCCAGCGCTTCATGAACGGATAGAGCGTTGCGATGGCGGCGCCGCCGACCGCGAGACGCTGCGTGAATTCGTTGAGAAAGAACACGAGCACCAGTGCGACTGCGAGCAGTGCGGCGAAGAGTGCGAGCGCTTCGGTTTCGCCAATCTGTTTGCGCGCCAGTGGGCGGTCGCGGGTTCGCGCGACGTGCGCGTCGAGGTGTCGATCGGCGTAGTCATTGATCACACAGCCGGCGGCACGCATGACGATGGTGCCGAGCGTGAAGATGACGACGAGCTGAATGGGTGGACGCCCCGCTGCGGCGATCCACAGCGCGGCAAGCGTCGGCCACAGCAACAGCAATGTCCCGACGGGGCGATCGAAGCGCATCAGGCGCATGTAGAGCGGGAAGCGATGAGTCAGACTGGTCACGCAAATCACTCGCGTCGAGCGCAGCAGAGTCTACCGGTTTGAGTGCGGAACGCGCCCGTTGATTTGCAATTTCACGATGACGCAAGTAGCGTACAGCGCCTCGAAATTCGACGGGTGAGAGCGCACGCAGATGCGGAAATGGCAGTGTATCGTTTGCGGCTGGATCTACGACGAGGCCGAAGGATACCAGGACGAAGGCATCGCTCCGGGAACGGCCTGGGACAAGGTACCCGACGACTTCGTCTGCCCCGAATGCGGCGTCAGCAAGGAAGACTTCGAGATGATCGAAGTCGGTTGATCCGTTCAACACGTCGCCGCCCGAGCCATTCCATCGAGTTGATCCGCAGATTCGGCAATGACATCCAACACATTGTCGATGGCGCCGCGTTCAAGATTCAGCGAGGCCATCAGCGCCGGATCTACCGGCCCCTTTGGCAAGTCGGATAAATCGCGCGTCGACAGTACCTGGTGCGTCAGACGCAACAGATCGACGTAGGCGGCATTCGGTCCATCGTGACCGATCACGTATTGATACCGCACCGCGTCGCTCACCGCTTTCGGAACGGACCAGCTATCGAGTAGCGTGCTCGCGAACAATTCGCGCGGTACGCCGAGCACATGCTGATCCACGTACGTGTGCGGGAGGTGACGATTCGCCTCCTGCTCGCGGCAGATCGATGCGTAGAACGGCGGAAACACATGGCCGATCACCAGCGTTCCGAAATTCGCGAGCAACCCGGCGAGGTAGCAATATCCAGGCAGTGGTCGATTCGGGATGTCTACCAGCGTCGCGAGCGCTTCCATCGTCGCCGCCGTGTACATCGCCTGCAGCCAGTACGGCGACATGCCGCGCACGTGAGCCTTCGGCACTCTGAGGTCCTGTTGCATCGCGATCGCCAATGCCATGTTCAACGTCGCCTGCGGACCCATCACGCGCAGGATCGCGTCGGAGATCGACTTCACCGGTTCGCGCAAGCCGTAGTACGCCGAGTTCGACCAACCGATGATGCGCGCTGAAAGACTCGGATCGGCTTCCACGACGCGCGTCAGATCGCGCAGGTTGAAATCGGGGTCTGATTTCAGCTCGAGGATGCGCCGCGTCGCTTCCGGCAACGGCGGAATCGTCAGCGTTTGATCGAGCCTCTGCCGGATCCGCAGCTCCGTGAAGGCCGTGATGCTGGCGATGACCGCCTCACGGTCGTTGTTCGCTTGGGACGGGGTCGGGTCGGCGCCGATATCGATGCAGAAGTCGAGTACCGATGCCTTCGCAGCGTCGCGATTGAACTCGGCGTGCGTCAACGTCACGTATTCGTCGGGTCGCTCGGTCGCGAGCGCAAGGTGCTCCCACTCCGCGACACGCCGGTCGATGACCAGCGGGTGCTCGTAGAATCCTGGAATCGCTGCGATCGTCTCGAAGCTCTCGGTTCTCAGCTGCCGACCGGACCAATGACTCAGCACCGTCAGATCGACGATAGCCGCGGAGGGTGCGATCAGATGCATCTTGTTGGTGTCGTCGCCGACGATCAGAGCGCGTGCTTGGCGCGGATCGTCGACAGAGGCCTTTCCGTCCATGGAGGGCTCGCGTGATCGAATCGATGAAGTATAGAAGGTGGGTGGGAAATGCCCGGCGCAGCTCCGTCGACGCCGTCACACCTGCGTGTAGTCGGCGCTCGGCGGCGACCAGGTGGCGATCAGCGCGTCGGCCACATCCGGCCGCGACGCGGCGATGCGCGACGCAATATCGGTAGCGCGTCCGACGAGATGGGCATCCATCGCGAGATCGGCGACGCGGAACTGTTGCTCGCCGGTCTGCCGTGTGCCGAGCACATCACCCGGTCCGCGCTGCCGCAGATCTTCTTCGGCAATGCGGAACCCATCGTTCGTTTCGCGCATCACTTTCAGACGCGCCCGGCTCTGCGCGCCGAGCGGCGGTTTGTAGAGCAACACGCAGTGACTGCGCTCCTTGCCGCGGCCGACGCGACCGCGCAGCTGGTGCAGCTGCGCGAGCCCGAGACGTTCCGGATTCTCGATCACCATCAGCGTTGCGTTCGGCACATCGACGCCGACCTCCACCACCGTGGTTGCGACGAGCAGATCGACTTCACCCGCCTTGAACCGTTGCATTACTTCGGCCTTTTCGCGGCCGACCAGACGACCGTGCAGCAATGCGACACGCAGTGCGGGTAGCGCCGCCGCCAGTTCTGTTGCGGTCGTTTCGGCCGCGCGAAAGTCGAGCAACTCCGACTCTTCGATGAGCGTGCACACCCAATACGCCTGTTGGCCTCGCGCGCAAGCCTGCGCAATGCGCTCGACCATCTCCGGGCGACGCGCGTCGCTGACCACCACTGTGTCGATCGGTTGGCGTCCGGGTGGCATCTCGTCGATGACGGATACGTTCATGTCCGCGTACAGCGCCATCGTCAATGTCCGTGGGATAGGCGTTGCCGTCATGATCAACTGATGCGGCAGCACGCCTTTCGATCGCAGCGCCATGCGTTGGTGAACGCCGAAGCGGTGTTGCTCGTCGATGATCACGAGTGCGAGCTTGGCGAACTCGACGTCCTTCTGAAACAACGCGTGTGTGCCGACGATCACGAGCGCGTCGCCGTTCGCGATCGATTTGCGCTCGCGCGTGCGCTCAGCGGCGGTCATTCGGCCGGTCAGCAGACGAACCGGCACGCCGAGCGGCTCGAGCCACGACGAGAAGTTCAGATAGTGCTGCTCTGCGAGGATCTCGGTCGGTGCCATGATCGCGGTCTGACAACCGTGCTCGGCCGCGCGAATCGCCGCGAACGCCGCGATGATCGTTTTGCCGGAACCGACGTCACCCTGGATCAGTCGCAACATCGGCGTCGTCCGTTCGAGACCGAGCAGTACTTCGCGCGTGACGCGGCGCTGCGCGCCCGTCAGCTCGAATCCGAGTCGCTTCAGCAGCATGCGCCCGAGTTGCTGCGCGCGCGGCAGCGCGATCGTTTCTTCGGTCGCGCGCTCGCGTTGCCGACGCTTCAACACGATGATGCTGCTGATGAGTTCGTCGAGTGC
>JANLUG010000156.1:0-2868 GCA_031363335.1 Gammaproteobacteria bacterium | reverse complement strand
GGCGGGTCGGTGCGGCGGACACGCTCAAGCCATCCCTGGGCGCTCCGAACGGCGCCATCCATGGCGCAAGAGGGTCCGGCGCACCGACCCACCGCCGCTCGCCCCAGTCAACCGCGACTCCATTGGGGAGTCACATCGAGACTCAACAACGGCTGTGATGTCCCAACAAGTCAAAAGCCGGTGCCAGGCACCGTCTGTTGACTTGTTCATCGGTTCACCCGCTACGGGCACACGTTCGCTGAAGGGTGGATGCGCTGCGATCAGGTGGCGGTGGAGGCTTGATGCGCCGTCCCGTTACGGAACCCTGAGGCGCCATGGATGGCGCCGTTCGGAGCGACCAGGGACGGCTCGAGCGTGTCCGGCGTGTCAAGCCTCCACCTCCACCCGGGGGTCGAAGCTCAGCGCATCAAGCCGCCACTTCCACCGGGACTCGAAGCTCAGCCCAGGCGCGCGTAGTGATCAAGCGCGCGCAGCACAGTCGTCTCGTCAGCGACCGGGAGCCGCATGATCGAACGCGCGGCGCTGGTGTCGCGCGCCTGCTTCAGCACGTCGCCGCTTTGCAGTTTGTCTTCGAGGAAGAACAACGAGACTTCGAGTGAGGCGGGGTCGCGTCCGAGCGCGCGCATGCGTGTGTGCACGTCGGCGATGCCCGCGCGGGTCGTTGCGACGTCGAACGTCAGCGGCAACCAGCCGTCGCCGTACTTGGCGACTTGTGCGCGACCGAACGGTGTATCGAGCGTGCCGAGCACGATTGGCGGATGCGGCTGCTGCAATGGTTTCGGGTATTGCCAGAGCGGCTCGAATTGCACGAACTTGCCGCAGAAACTCGGCCGCTCTTCGCGCCAGATCGTCTTCAGGGCGTCGACACGTTCGGCCACTTGCTTCCAGCGATCGTCGAACTGCACGCCGTGATGGCCCATCTCGCCGCGATTCCAGCCGGCGCCCACCCCGAAGATGACGCGGCCGTCGCTCAAATGATCGAGCGTCGAGATGTGTTTCGCGAGGTTGATCGGGTGGTGTTGATTGATCAGGCAGATCGACAGCCCCAGCTTGATCCGCTGTGTCACCGCGGCGGCTGCCGCCAGCGACGTGAACGGATCGGACATGTGGCGGTATTCGTGCGGCAGGATGCCGCCGCTCGGATCGCGCACGTCGTCGCCGCCGTCGGCCGGCACCGGAATGTGCGTATGCTCCGGCACCCACATCGACTCGAAGCCGCGTTCTTCGACAGCGCGCGCAAGGCGGTCCGCCCGCATCGTGTATTGCGTGTTGAACGTGAAGACGCCGATGTGCATGGTCGGAACCTCAGCCCAATAGTTCTTGAAGCCGCCGCGTGGCGGTGTTGTCGGTGAGCACGTGGTGGCGTTCCGGCATCTGGCCGCGGTCCACCGCAACGCGCAGGTATCGCAACATCAATACCGCGACCTTCAATGCCGCGTACGTCGCGTGGAAATCCGCATCCCGCATCGTGTGCCCGGCACGCAACTCGTATGCGGCGATCGTCGCGGCATCGGCTGGGAAGCCCGGCAGCGAACGGCCGTTGGCGCGCATCCGGTTCATTTCGAGAAACCAGAACAGATCGAGTTCCGGCGGACCGAGCGTTGCGAGTTCCCAATCGAGCAACGCCACAACCTGGAAGTCACGCACTACGGTGTTGGCGGGTCGCGCGTCGCCCCACAACAATGTCGCGGATGCATCATCAGGTAGATTCCCCAACACCCATGCAAAGGCGCGTTCGAGTACCGGTTGTTCGGCGGGACCCTTGCCCCATTCGTACAGGTCGGCGAGCCAACGCGCTTCGCGCTCCAGCGCGGTAGTTCCGGCGCTATTGCGGGCGAGCTGCGCGGCCAGCGCGTCGTCCACCGGCGTGGCGTGGATTGCGGCGATGGCGTCGATGCAGCTGTCGTGAAAACGCCGTTGCGCATCGACGTTTGCGTCGGCGAGGAAACCCGCTTCGAAGAACGTCGGCTGGTCGTCGGCCGGCACCTGTCCGTCGACGAAATCCATGACATAGAACGGCCGGCCGAACGCACGGCCTTCGAGGTCATCTGCGAGCACTGCCGGCACCGGACACGCTGACGTTTTTCGCAAATGACGCAGACAATGCACCTGCCGCCCGAGATCGTAGTCTCTAAACATCGCCGGCCCAGCGGGTGCCAGCCGCAGCACGAACGCCCGCGTGTGGATCGAACCGGCGCGCGTCCAGCTGGCGTCGAAAATGTGCGTTTCGTTGGACCAGCCGCCCGACTCGGGTGACTTCGCGTTGGCAATTGCCAGTGAGTCGGCGCATAGCCGCACGCGCAACCAGCGGTGCAGCGCCAACGAGTCCACCACGGAGTCGGCCCGCGCGATGCGTTCCATCAGAACGTCTGCGGCGTCTGCCACAGCCCTCGCGCCTCGCGCGAGTTCCAGATCTCTGCGATCTTGCCATCGGCGACGCGGAAGATTTCGATGCCGGCGAGTTCGTACGATTTGCCGTCCTTCTGCGTGCTGAAACCGTTCCACGCGACGGCGACCTTGTCGGCATCGCAGACGACCACGGATGAGTCGAAGCGCAGCACGGGGCAGAGGTCGAGTGTTTTTTCCAGCCGGGCCATCGACTCGGCGAGCGAGAGCTGCTTCACCTCACCGGGTGCATGCCGCCAGGTCGGGTCCGCGATGAGGTCCGGAATCAGGTCGAGACGGCGCTGGTTGTACAGCACGTCGAGATACGTCGATACGACTTCGTGCGCCGATTTTGCCGGCATTTGTGCGTCCTCCCCAGGAGCCGTCGCATTCTAACAGTCGTTAGATTTTTGGCAACGCGCGTGCGATGCTTTGCGGGAGCCGATCAATGCACGGAGGAGCCATGGATCTCGGCATCAAAGG
>JANLUG010000433.1:0-3141 GCA_031363335.1 Gammaproteobacteria bacterium | reverse complement strand
TGTTCGTCCTGTCCGTGCGAAGCGCGTTCATATGACAGCCGCGCGGTGTGTGCTGCGATCATCGTTTCCTCGTCTGTCGGAATGTTCCACAAGCCAACGCGGCTGCGTTCGCTGTCGAACCGCATCTGCCCGCTTTCGTTGCGCGCCCGATCGCAGTCGATTCCAAACCACGCAAGCGCCTCGCAGATTCGTGCTCTGATCGGCGCCTGATGCGTGCCGATGCCGCCGGTGAACACCAGCGCGTCGACACCGCCGAGCGCCGCCGCCATCGCGCCGGTTTCGATCACGATGCGATAGACGAACAACTCCACTGCGAGTTGCGCCGACGCGTCGCTGCTCGCAAGCAACGCGCGCATGTCGCCGCTCGAGCCCGATACGCCGAGCAACCCCGATTCCAGATTCAACAGTTGCTCCACCGCATCGACGTTCATCCCGTGTTCGCGCAGCAGGTACAGCACCACCGCCGGATCCAGCGCGCCGCTACGCGTCGCCATCATCAGACCATCCGTGGGCGTAAAGCTCATCGTCGTCGCCACACTGCGGCCGTCATGCATCGCGCACAGGCTCGCACCGCTGCCAAGATGCGCCACGACGACCCGTTGCATCGGTTCGGTGTCGCGCATTGGTGCCAGCTTGGACGCGATGAACTCGTATGACAGCCCGTGGAACCCGAAACGCCGCACGCCGCGTTCGAACCAGATCTGCGGTAACGCGAAGCGTTGCGCGACCATCGGCATCGAGGTGTGGAATGCGGTATCGAACGCCGCCACGTGCGGCGCCTCCGGCCATTGCGCTCGAGCGGCGTCGACAACCGCGAGCCCCACGCTCTGGTGAAGCGGCGCGAGCGGCTGCAGCGCTGCGAGGTCGGCGATGACCGCATCGTCGATGATCGCGGGTCCGACGTACTTCGTTCCGCCGTGCACGATCCGGTGACCGACCGCCGCGATCCGGAAAGCCGCAACCTGGCGCTCGATCTCACGCAACCCGTCGCGTAGTGCTTCGCGTTGACTTCCGGCCGCGAGGTCCACCTGACCGCGTATCAGGCAATCGCCCGCCGTTGCTTCGGGGGTCGGCCCGAATACCGCGTATTTCAGCGTCGCCGAACCGGCGTTGAGTACCAGGATGCAGTCGCCGGTCATTGCGGTAGTTCCTGATGGTGCGCGCGCGTCGGCCGCGCGAAAGTGTCACCGACCGGACCTAGTAGAACACGCCCGTCGCAAACGCGCCGATGCGGAACTATCCGGCACGATGAGACACCAACCCGATGGGGGTTCTCAGAAGAAGGAGTGGCGATGATGAAATCCCGCAAGATGGTCGTAGAAATGCCGAATCAACGCGCCGCGCAGATGACCGACGACGAGCGCCGCGATGCGATCGCGAAGGCCGCCTACTATCTGTCAGAGGAGCGCGGCTTCGAACCGGGTCACGAACTCGAAGACTGGATTGCAGCCGAAGCGCGGGTGAGTGCTTCAACCGCCGAACAGTAGTCGATCAAGCGGACGCGCACCCTTGTGCTCGCGTTGGGGCGCAAGGGTCGCTCATGATCTTGCGGCAACCAGCTGCGTCAGTTCGACCATACGATGCGCAAAACCCATTTCGTTGTCATACCAACTCATCACTTTGGCGAAGTTCGGGCCGATCACCTGCGTCAGCGTGGCGTCGTAGATCGACGAGCGCGGATCACCGATGTAATCCGTCGACACGAGCGGTTCGTCCGAATATCCCAGGATGCCGCGCAGCGAGCCCTCGCTTGCGAGCCTCATCGCCCGATCGATCGCGTCCTTCGTCAGCGGACGCTCCGTCTGTACCGTGAGATCGACGAGGCTCACATCCATCGTCGGCACGCGCACGGCCTGCCCGTCGATCCTTCCCTTGAGCCGCGGCAGCACGTCACCGATCGCTTTCGCGGCACCCGTGGAAGTCGGAATCATGTTCATCGCGGCAGCGCGCGCACGGCGCAGGTCGCCTTTGCGATGCGGAATGTCGAGCACCGGCTGATCGTTCGTATATGCGTGGATGGTAGTCATCAGCGCGTAGCGGATACCAAAAATTTCATCGAGAACTTTCGCGACCGGCGCCAGCGCGTTCGTCGTGCACGACCCGCACGAGATGATGTGGTGCTTCGCAGGATCGTAATCGGCCTCGTTCACGCCCATCACGATCATCGCTTCTTGATCCTTCGCAGGCGCGGAGAGCACGACCTTGCGTGCACCGGCGTCGAAGTGCGGCTGCAGCTTCGTCCGATCGGTGAACACCCCCGTGCACTCCAGCACGATGTCGACGCCGAGTGCGCGCCACGGCAGCTCCGCCGGATCCTTCGCGGCGAACGTGTTCACGACATGCCCGTCGATCTCCAATCTGCGCTCGCCCGCCGTCGCGCGAACTTTGGCGCGACCATGCACCGTGTCGTAGTTGTAAAGGTGCGCCAGCGTTTTCGCGTCAGCGAGATCGTTGATCGCAACCAGTTCGATGTCGTTGCGGCGCACTTCGCTGAGCGTGCGCAATATACAACGTCCGACGCGGCCGAAACCGTTGATGGCAATCTTCGTAGACACGATCTTCTTCGCGAGCTCCGTCAGGTCGATGGCACTAGCGTGCGGGTGCCGTAACTCACTCCGGTGCGCTGCGCACCAGCAGCACCGGCGCCGGCGACGCGCGCAGCACCTGCTCGGCATCGCTACCGAGCGCGAGACGCCGGATGCCGCGCCGACCATGCGTGCCCATCACGATCAGATCCGCAGGCCACTCCGTCGCTTGTGCCACGATCAGGCGCGCCGAAGGACCACCGATCGTTTCCAGCAGAACCGACTCAGGTTCGAGCCCGCTACGGCGCACCAGCGCATCCGCATCGGCGAGCGTCTTCTTGCCGCTCTCCCGCAAGCTCGTCAGCATATCCCCGGAATACAAGCCCGGCCCGCCAACGACCGAGTAATTGATGATCAGTTCATCGACGATGTGGAGCAGGCGCAGCCGACTTCCAAGCGCCTTCGCGAGTTTGATCGCTTCCTCGATTCCCCTGACCGAGGCAGCGCTCCCATCGACGGGAACCAGAATCCTTGCATATGCCTGACTCGTCACGTGGCTTCCTCGAATTGATCAAAGACCGGACCGGGCATCCTCGCAGCGCGCGTCGCCGGGTGC
>JANLUG010000069.1:0-2322 GCA_031363335.1 Gammaproteobacteria bacterium | reverse complement strand
TTCGTCGATGTCGAGCACCAGACCCTGGGTCAAGCCGGCGTTGGCGTCCGGATTGCGCACCTGCGGCACCACGCCCTGCGATTTCATTTCGTCGCCTTCCACCACGCGCACGCGACCGTTCACGCGCACGGTGACATCCATTCCGGGGATCAGGAATAGAAAGCCGGCTTTCGGATTCGATTCGAAGTTCTGGTAGCTCTGGAACAGCCGATTGCCGCCGATATCGGGAATCAGCAGCGTGCGGTCGTCGATCACTTTTACGAAGCCCGGCTCGCCGCCTTTGGGGGACGCATCGCAATCGCCGGCGGCGTTGCTGCTCGACATCACCGCGAACGGCGAATGCTCGATGAACGCGCGCACGTAGGGTTCGAGGTGGTCCTTGACCTTTTTTTCCGCGAGCGGATGAGCGCCGCCGAGTTCTACCCTCAACGCATCGATGCGACTCATTGCAGCCTCACGCCTGTTCCAAGAGGAGGCAATGATAGCAGCGCCGGATGCGCCGATTCGATCCAGCGCCGCCTATGCGGCGTATTCGAACGGTCCGGCTGCCTCGGTCGCCGCGATTGCGACGCGCTCTTCGCTATGACGGCGCGCAAGGATCGCGCGCAACGTCGCAGTGGCATCGTCGACGGACGTGCCGGGTTCGAACCTCACCGGCGCGAACACGTCGACGCCGGCCGGACCCGCTTTGGCGTGCAGCGCGCCTTTCGGTCGCATCTCGCGCAGGCCGGACAGGTAGACAGGCACCACCGGCACGCCCAGTTCGAGCGCGAGCAGCGCAACCCCGGGTTTGAAGCGACCCAGTTCGTCTTTGGTGGTGCGGGTTCCTTCGGGGAAGATGCAGACGTTGCAGCCCTGCTTCAGCAACCAACCGGCATACGCCAGTGCCTTCGCGCCGCCACCTCTGATGATCGGGAAGTTGCCCAGCACCATCGACTGGTACCACGGCTGCAGCACGAGTTTCCTTTTACCTTTGACGAACCAGCGATCGGCGGCCGCGCCGAAGTAGAGATGGCGCTTCACGCGTTCCGGCATTGCCTCGAACAGCACGAGCGTATCCATGTGGCTCTGGTGGTTCGCAACGAATATCGCGGGACCCTCGAGCGCACTCACGTTCTCGACGCCTCGTACCGTCAACGGATCGCAATAGCGATCCACCCAGCGGGTATAGGCGTAGCGTCGCATCACGCGCCGAACCATTTTGGCAGCCGCGTTGATTTGCCAGCGGTGCGGGCCTGCATAGTCAGGCTCCGTCTCGGATTGGGTTGCGGGGTGTGCGGCGGCGTACGTGGGCATGCTCGTTCCTCTGCGAATGGCGCTCTTCGATCCGTGTACTGAAGAGCCTGAACACGCTATGCACGGAACGGGCCAAGTGGTTTCTACAGCCCCGCGCCGACCCCGATGTCGCTGACGGCAGGACTAAGCCGCACTCGACGCCACCTTCAGCACTCCTCTGGTGCAGCGGTTCTGTCGACGGAACGGTTAGGGTGCACGGAGGTCTGGACGACCAGGGCACCATCCTCGGCCCAGTAGCAGGTGACACTCCTATTCTCATGTAGTGCCATCGAGACTCGGCTGATCGATGTTGGTACCGTTAGCACCTTACCGCCGGTCCCATGCTCATATGAAGATCCTCGCGAAGGTGCTCCGATATCTCGCCGTCCTTCTCGTCGTGCTCGGTGTCGGCGGCGCTGCGTATCAGTGGTCTGCTTCGGCAAGCGACGCGAAGCGCTTTCCGATGCCCGGCGAGCGCATCGACATCGGCGGGCGAGCGCTGCATCTGTATTGCTCAGGTGAAGGACCGGTCACCGTGCTGCTCGAGAACGGACTCGGCGGCAACTACTCCGCGTGGCGACTCGTGCAGCCGTCGATCGCGCAGTTCGCGCGCGTATGCAATTACGATCGCGCCGGGCTCGGTTGGAGCGATCCTTCCGATCGCGCGACACGCGCCGAGTTCGTGTCCGACGATCTGCACAAGCTGGTGGTTGCCGCCGGCTTGAAGCCGCCGTTCGTGCTGGTCGGCTGGTCTGCCGGCGGCGTATTCGCGCGACGCTACTACCACGACCACCCCGACGGCATCATCGGCATGGTCTTCGTCGACTCGTCGCAGGAGCAGCAGCGTCATCGTCTCGCCGAACCGGGAGATACACAGAAGCAGCAACGCGAGGCCGACTATGAACTGCGCGCCTGTCGCGCATTGGCGTGGAGCGGATTGGTGCGAGCGTAGGGCCGAACTCCTACGGAGTTTCCGCAATTTGCGTCACCGCAGTTCCGCAAACACTTCGATGAGAATCCGCTCACGCGGATTGGGATGCTCACGTA
>JANLUG010000019.1:0-10556 GCA_031363335.1 Gammaproteobacteria bacterium | reverse complement strand
GCGTGTCGACGTTCATCGGCATTGAGAGCCAAGCGTGCGAGAGCGCACAACTTATCGATGTCCTGCTCGTGGATCGTCATGAGAATGCACGGAAAACGCGCACGGTAGCACAATCGTTCCTTGCCCAATATGCCCGCGGTTGCTACAGTTTTGTGCGCAACTCCATTCACCTCCCAAAAGACCCCCATATAGATGTTCAAGTACATACGCGGGCTGTTCTCGCGCGATCTTGCGATAGATCTCGGAACGGCCAACACGCTCATTTACGTGCGTGATGAAGGCATCGTCCTCAACGAACCCTCGGTTGTCGCGATCCGCCATCAGAACAATCAGAAGAGCGTTGCAGCGGTCGGCCTCGATGCCAAACGGATGCTTGGCAGGACGCCCGGAAACATCACCGCGATTAGGCCGTTGAAAGACGGTGTCATCGCCGACTTTCTCGTCACCGAGAAGATGCTGAAGTACTTCATCAACAAGGTGCACGAGAACTCGTGGATCAGACCGAGTCCGCGCGTCCTCGTCTGCGTGCCGTGCAAATCCACCGAAGTCGAGCGTCGCGCGATCCGCGAGTCGGCATTGTCGGCCGGTGCCCGCGACGTTCGCTTGATCGAAGAACCGATGGCCGCCGCGATCGGCGCGGGTCTACCCGTGCATGAAGCGATCGGCACGATGGTCGTCGACATCGGCGGCGGCACGACCGAGATCGCGATCATCTCGCTGAACGGCGTCGTCTATTCGGACACGGTGCGCGTCGGCGGCGACCGCTTCGACGAAGCGATCGTCGCGTACGTGCGCAGAACGCAAGGCAGCCTGATCGGCGAAGCCACGGCGGAGCGCATCAAACAGGAAATCGGCTGCGCCTATCCGCAGAAAGACATCCGCGAAATCGACGTGCGCGGGCGTAACCTCGCCGAAGGCGTGCCACGGAGCTTCACGCTGAACAGTAACGAGATTCTCGAGGCGCTGCAGGAACCGTTGTCGATGATCGTTCAAGCCGTGAAGAGCGCGCTCGAACAGACGCCCCCTGAACTCGCATCCGACATCGCCGAGACCGGTCTCGTACTGACGGGTGGTGGTGCGTTGTTGCGTGACATCGACGTGTTGTTGGCTGAGGAAACCGGCTTGCCGGTCGTCATCGCCGAAGATCCGCTGACGTGTGTCGCGCGCGGCGGCGGTAAAGCACTCGAATTGATGGACAAGGCCGGCAACGCAGACCTGCTGTCCACAGACTAGATTTACGCGCGGCGCTGCTATGATGCTGCCGTTCCAGCTGGGCTGAGGGTCTCATCAAGGCGCTAGTCCTGCGTGATTCGGGCGCCGGCTATCTGCTGTTGGCGCTCGCGATCGTATCCTCGCTGCTTCTGACGATCGATGTGAACTCCCGCTTGCTGCAGCCGATGCGGTCGGTGCTCGCAACGATCGTCAGCCCCATCTATGTCATCGCGGAGAGTCCGTATCAGGTCAGCCGCGAGGCGCGCACGACGTTGTCGACGCGCGAATCGCTGATGTCCGAGAACGCGCAACTGGAACAGCGCAATCTCGAACTTTCGACCGTGGCTCTGCAGTTCGTTGCCCTGCGCGAAGAGAATGCGCGGCTGCGGCAATTGCTCGGCAGCCGCCAGCGGCTCGGCGCAGAGGTACTCGTCGCGGAGTTGATCGGCGTCGTGCCGAGTCCGAACACATTTCAGGTCGAAGTCGACAAGGGCGCCGACGACGGCGTGTTCGTCGGTCAAGCGGTGATCGACGCGGAAGGACTGTTCGGCCAGGTCGTCGAAGTGGCGCAGTTCTCGAGCCGCGTGATGCTCGTCATCGACGCGGCGCATGCCGTGCCGGTGCAGGTCAATCGCAACGACTTCCGCAGCATCGCGGCCGGTACCGGCCGCACCGATCGCCTCGAACTCGAGTACGTGCCCGTCACCGCGGATGTTCGAGTCGGAGATCTGTTGGTGAGTTCAGGACTCGGCGGACATTTCCCGCGCGGCTATCCGGTCGGCGTGGTCACCGCTGTCGTGGTCGACCCGACGATGACATATGCGCAAGTCAGCGCTCGTCCGTCGGCCGCGCTCGATCGCAGCCGGCACGTGTTGTTGGTGTACGACGCCAAGCCTGCGCCACCGGCGCCCGCGGAACCGGCCGCCGAGGAATCGAAGTGAATCCGACGCGGGGCGGATGGGTGATCATGTTGACGATCGTGCTGGCGATGTTGCTCGCGGTCGTGCATCTGCCGAGCGATGCGCCGGCGTGGCTCGGTTGGTTGCGCCCGTCCTGGCTCGTGCTCGTGGTGTTTTACTGGGTAATGGCGTTGCCGCAGCGCTTCGGCATGATTTCGGCGTGGATCACCGGGTTGCTCGTCGACGCGCTCTACGCGGATCCGCTAGGCGTCAATGGGTTCTGCCTCGCTGCGCTGACATACGTCACTTGGTCGTTTTACGAGCGCTTTCGGATGTATTCCGTCGCCCAGCAGGGTGTGGTGGTGTTCGTTCTGGTGCTCGGTACCGAGTTCATCCGCATGTGCGCACAGTGGTTGAGCCGCGACGGCGCGATGTCGTGGTGGATTTTCATCCCCGCCGTGACGAGCACCCTGGCGTGGCCTCTGGTAGCAGTGGCTCTACGTCGTATCCGATATCAATTCTCAGTCGAGTGACGCGTGTCGCCGCGCCCCGCTCAGATCGTTCTCGCTTCTGCATCGCCGCGTCGTGCCGCGCTGCTGGCGCAACTTGGTCTTGCATTCACGGTCAACGCAGGCGACATCGACGAAACGCGCTGGCCGGGCGAAACGGTTTACGACATGGTGCAACGACTTGCGTTGACGAAGGCGCAAGCCGCCGCGCGCAGTGAGACGTTGCCCGTGCTCGGTGCCGATACCGCGGTGGTCGTGGATGATCAGTTGCTCGGCAAGCCGGCCGACCGCGCTGAGGGGCTGGCAATGCTCGCGCTGCTGTCCGGCCGCACACACGAAGTGCTGACTGCGGTCGCGATCGTGCACGGCCACCGATCCGAAGTGCGCGTGTCGCGTTCGCACGTCACCTTTCGCGCGATTACACGCGCCGAGGCTGAAGCGTATTGGGTCACAGCGGAGCCGCGCGACAAGGCCGGGGGTTACGGGATCCAAGGTATTGGGGGTATATTCGCCGAGCGCATCGATGGCAGCTACAGCGGGATCGTGGGTCTGCCGCTTGCAGAAACGGACGCGTTGCTCCAGGCCTTCGGCGTGGACACCTGGCAGTATCGTGATGCGTGAGGTCGCCGATGGACGAAGAACTGCTCATCAACGTAAGTCCGTTCGAAACCCGTGTGGCGCTCATGCAGAACCACACGCTCGCCGAAGTGCACCTGCAGCGCTCCGGTCCCTATAGCCTCACCGGCAACATCTATAAAGGTAGAGTGGAACGTATCCTGCCGGGCATGCAGGCGGCGTTCGTGAACGTCGGTTTGGGGCGCCCCGGATTTCTGCACGCGCGCGACATCGACGCGCCGCGCATCAGCGTCGCGGAACCCGACCTGGTGCAGAAAGACATCCGTGACCTCGTGCACGAGGGGCAGTCGCTGCTCGTGCAGGTCGCCAAGGATCCCATCGCGACAAAAGGCGCCCGGTTGACGACCAACATTGCGCTTGCCAGCCGCTATCTGGTGCTGATGCCGCTCAACGCGCACGTTGGAATTTCGCAACGCATCGAAGATCCGGCCGAACGTGAGCGCCTCCGGCTCGCGACCGAGACCGCGCGCATCGCGTTGGGTTGCGATGCATCGCGCGGCTTCATCATCCGAACTGCGGCCGAAGGTGTTGCCGATGCGCTGATCGAAGCCGACGTGCGCGTACTCGAACGCGTGTGGCAGCGCGTCGACGAACGGCAACGCAGTCAAGACACGCCCGGAATGGTGTATCAGGAATTGCCGCTGCACACGCGCGTGATCCGCGACTTCGCCGGCCCAGATCTCAGGTCGGTGAAGATCGACGAACGCCGCACGTACGAACGCGTGCGTGACTTCGTCGCGGAGTTCCTGCCGGAACACGTCGAGCGCGTGCAGTTGTACGACGATCCCGTCGCGTTGTTCGACCGCTTCAGCGTCGAAGACGAAATCGAGCGCGCCTTGCAGAGCCGTGTCGCGCTGCGCTCCGGCGGTCATCTCGTGATCGAACAGACCGAAGCGATGACGACCATCGACGTAAACACCGGCGCCTATGTCGGCGCGAAGAATCTGGAAGACACGGTGTTCCGCACGAATCTGGAAGCCGCCGCGATTCTGCCGCGCCAGCTGCGCCTTCGTAACCTCGGCGGCATCATCGTCGTGGACTTCATCGACATGGAAGACGAAGAGCACCGCCGTCAGGTGCTGCGCACGCTCGAGAAAGCGTGCGAATCCGATCCTGCGCGAATCCGCATTTCAGGTGTTTCGGAACTCGGACTCGTGCAGATCAGCCGCAAACGGACGCGCGAAAGCCTGCGCCAGCAGGTGTGCGAAAAGTGTCCTACCTGCGACGGACATGGCGTCGTGAAGACGGCGGAAACCGTCTGTCTCGAGATCTTTCGCGCGATGCTGCGCAGCGCCCGTCAGCACCCCGTTACGCCCCACGCTGCGGCGGGTCTGACCAACGGCGGCGTCGCGCCGGGCGACATGCTGGTGCAGGCCTCGCAAAGCGTGGTCGATCGATTACTCGATGAGGAACGGGATAACGTAGCATGCGTGGCAGAGCAGATCGGACGGACGATCCGTTTCCAGGTCGAGCCGAGCTGCGGTCCTGAGCAGTTCGACCTGGTACTGGTACAAGGCGTGACCCGCTGACCTGCTGACTGCTTCGCGTTCGCGCTTGAATCAAGCACCCCCGCGGCGGTCGAAATCCTAAGTCGTTGAGAGTGTGGGTCAATTTGCGCGCGGTGCTGCGTCCTCTATCCCTGCTGCTGATCGCCGTGACGGTGCTGCTCGCCGTCGTCACCGCGACGGGCCGCGTGCTGGTCGCATGGTTACCGCAACTCGAAACGCGATTGAACTCCTATCTCGCGGCAAGCGGTGTCGAGATCAGCGGCCTCGCCGGGCGCTGGCATCTTCTGAACCCGGTCGTCCACGTCGATGAGTTGCGGTTCGAAGGCGGCCACGCGAGCGACGTGACCGTCGAAATGGATGTGCTCGAGAGCGCGCTGCACAGCGCGTTGATCGTTCGGCACCTGTCGGCCGCACAGATCGAGTTGACACCGCGCCGCGACGAAAACGGGCATTGGCATCTCGGCCGTGAGCGCGGCACCGAAGGCGGCGGATTTCCGATCGAGGATCTGCTGCGTTATAGCGACGGCATTCAGTTCCCCGACGTGCGGATTCGGTTCGCCGGCTCGAAGGACAGTGCGAATGCGTTGGCGCCGCTCGGCGAGATACACGCGCGCGGCAGCCTGGCGAATGCAGGGTTACGTCACTCGGGCGAGGTCATTGCGCAGGTGGAGCAGGGCGGCAGCGGCGAGATCAGGCTTGCGTACAACCTGTCGGATGCGTGGTTCGGTCGACCGACGAACGGCGAACTCGCCATTGACGCCGAGCAGTTCGAAATCGCGCCCGCATTCGGCGTATCGGTAGGTGCAATCGGCGCGACGATTGATCATCTGCACGGCCAGTGGTCGTTTTCCGGTCGCAGCAGCGCGGGCTCGCTCGCGTTATCCGCGCATGACTTGAAGCTGCGCACCGGCATGCTGCAGTCGGTCGATGTTGCGATGCGAGGTTCCACCGGTCGATTGGGACGACGCTGGAATCTGGCGGTCGACCAGTTCGAGGTGGCGGGCACGCACGGCCCCGTGCGCCTCGATAAAACCGTTATGACGGTGGAACGTGGCCTGCAGGGCTGGAGCAACGTCGAGATGACATTGCCGGCGTTCGATGCGGCGCTGATGATCGGCATCGTGCGCGACGCAGCGGCGAGCGTGCACGGCGTCGAAGACTGGCTCGGCGGACTCGATCCGCGCGGCCGCGTCGAAGGCGGCCGGATCCGGTACGACTTCGACGACGGCGCGCTCGACTACGTTGCGAACCTGTCCGGTATCGCGCTCGAGAACTGGAAAGGTGTGCCGTACGTCCGCAACGGAACCGCTACGGTCGCAGGCACCGAACACAGCGTCGAAATCAGCCTGAATGGCGATCAGGTGACGCTCGGGTTCCTCGACTACTACGAACATCCCACCGAGTTTCAGCACCTCGAAGGCAGCGTGTTGATCTGGTTTATGCCGGGTTATCTCGCCGTTCAGGGTCACGATCTCGCGGGATCTTTCGGACCGTCGACGATCCACGGCCAGTTCACGTTCGGCCGCCCGAGCAACGAACTGGAGCAACGGCTGCTGCTCGCGCTTCGAATCAACGACATCGACGGTCGCGAAGCGCTTTCGTTCGTACCGCGGGAATTGCCACAGACGCTGCGCGACGGCCTCGATCAGGCGATCGTCGCCGGACAGGTCGATACCGCGGATCTCGTTTATCACGGCCATTTACGCACGATCGAAGGACTGCCGATGCGACAGGCGGAACTGCGCATCGAGTTGCACGACGGCGTTGTTCGATTCCATCCGGATTGGCCGGCGGCGTCCGGTGTAGCCGGGCGGATCGAGTACACGACGCTGGGCACGTTCGGCCGATTCGACGCGGGCAATCTGGTCGGGATCGACGTATCGAGCGCCGAGGTGTTTCTGCCGCATTCGGTCGAGTACGTCGACTATGAGGGCAAGGGCAGCGGCGACGGTGCCGCGTTGCGAAATCTGATCGACGAGTCGCCGTTGTCGACGTGGCTGGCGTTCGTGCAGCCCGAGTGGGCATTTTCGGGACCGTTCGGCTACACCACGCAGATGCGGATACCGATCTCGAGTGCCAGCCCCGCCGAAATCGACCTGAAGCTCGACCTCCAGGAATTCACTGCATCGCTGACCGACATGAAGGTCGACTTCGGCGCGCTGCGCGGCAAGCTGCATTACCGTTATCCGAACGAGATCGAAGCCGAGTCGGTCACCGGACGGTTGTTCGATCGGCCCGCGCGATTCGCGGTGACATCTGAAGACGGTCAGATACGCGTCGCGTTCGACGGCCGCGCCGCCGCGAAGGAAATCACCGATTGGCGAGCGCTGCCGAATCCGGGTCTGGCGGACGGCGAGTTCGACTTCGCCGGTGAGTACCGCATTCGACCGGGTTCGAGCGAACCGTCGGTGCTCGCGCTGCAGTCCGATCTCGTCGGCGTGACGCTTGGATTGCCGGCGGCGCTGGGTAAGCAGTCCGAGGATTCGCGTCCATCCACGCTGACACTCGTGTTTGCGAACGATCACGACCGGCTCGATTTCCATCTCGGTGAAGTCGCGCAGGGCTGGCTTCGGATCGCCGAAGGCGGTGTGCGATCCGGCAGCATCGGAATCGGTGTCGAAGCGGCACCGGAACACGGCGACGAAGATGTCGTGACGATCGAAGGCGAGCTTGCTTCGATCGATCTGACGGATCGATTGAGGGGCGAAGAGGCGGGCTTCTATCCGAGTTTCCCGTGGGGCATGAACGCATTCAAGATAGGACACGTGGCATTTCAGACCATCGGCTTCGACAACATCGTTGCCGATGTCTGGAATCGTGGCGGTGAGCTGCAGATCTCTGTCACTGCGCCTGATGTGGAAGGTTCGATGGCATGGGCCGCCAACTCGCCGCCGAAGATCGATCTGCACTATCTCAAGCTGCCGGCGGGAAAGCCTGCCGGAGGCGACCTGTCGGCGAACGTCGATCCGCTGGCGAGCGTCGATCCGCGCGCGATCATCGATCTCGATGTCGTAGTGCAGAGCATCTCGCTCGGCGAAGAGAACTACGGAAGCTGGCGCTTCGATGTGCGCAAATCGGATCAGGGTGTCGCGATCGATCACCTGGTGGCGGACCTCAAAGGACTGCACATAGAGAGCGAGGCGCCGACGATCTGGAGCGCCGCCGACGGCGGCAGCACGCATTTCAAGGGGCAACTGAGCGCGGGCGATCTCGCGACGGTGCTGCCGCAGTGGAACTACGCGCCGAGTCTCGAGACGACCTCGGCGCGTGTCGATGCCGACATCAGCTGGCCGGGGTCGCCGTTGAACTTCTCGCTGCCGAACATCGAAGGACGCATCGCGATGAAAGCCGAGAAAGGTCGTTTCGTCGATCTTGGTGAAGGCTCGGGTGCGGTGCGGATCTTCAGTCTGCTGAACTTTGCCGCGATTGCTAAGCGGATGACGCTCGATTTCTCCGACGTGTTCGGAAAAGGCATCAGTTTCGACCAGATCACCGCGACGGTGGCGGCCGATCGGGGCGTAATCAACTTCGTCGAGCCGATGGTGATCGACGGAACAGGCGGCGATTTCCGGATCAATGGTACGGTGAACCTGCTGACGGGCGCGCTCGACAACGAAATGGTGGTGACGTTGCCCGTCAGTTCCAGCTTGCCGTGGTACGCCGCCTACCTCGGATTCGTGAATCCGATCGCGGCCGGCGCGGTGCTGGTCGGCGAACGACTCTTTCGCAATCAAATCGACAATCTGTCCAGCGCCAAATACAAAGTGGGCGGAACGCTGCAGAATCCCGAGGTGAACTTCGAACAGGTGTTCCCGAAGGCGATGACCGAACCGTCGGAGGCGACCTCCGAATCGCCGCCGCAGAATGCCGCTCCGGAGACCGCGCCGTTGCAGGCGCCGCAGCCCGAAAAGCACGGCGCGACGAGCGGCACCACTAGTGGCACGGCGCCGGCGAAGGACAAAGACGCGTGAGTGAATCAGCAGGGCGACAATGACAATGATGAGTGAGAGAAGCGGCAACGAACTGATCGAGGTTGCGCAACGCACGCTGTGGGACGCAGCGGAACTGCGTGCGACCGACGTCGAACGCCTACTCGGCCGCCTGGCCGGTCGCGCAATCGATACCGGCGAACTGTTCTTCCAATCCGTACGCAGCGAAGCGTGGGTGATGGAGGACGGCATCATCAAGGAAGGTGCGTTCAGCGCCGACCGCGGCGTGGGGGTGCGTGCCGTGAGCGGCGAACGAACCGGCTTCGCTTACTCCGACGACATCGTGCTGCCTGCGCTCGAAGAAGCCGCAGTTGCGGCACGCAGCATCGTTCGCGCGGGCGGTTCCGGTGAACACCGCGTCTGGGCGCCGACGCCGGTCGAACGTCGCTACGAACCCGTAGACCCGATCGCATCGCTCGACGAAAACGCGAAGATCGGCTTGCTGCGCGAACTCGACGCACAGGCGCGCCGTATCGATCCGCGCGTCAAAGAGGTCACCATCCGTCTCGCGGCTACGTATGAAACGCATCTTGTCGTTGCGACCGACGGCACCATGTCCGCTGACGTGCGCCCGCTGGTGCGGCTCGATGTGAGTGTGATCGTCGAACAGAACGGCCGTCGCGAGCGTGGTTTTTCGGGCGGCGGCGGTCGCCGCGATCTGAACTGGTTCATCGCAGATGGGCGTGCCGCCGGCTTTGTTGGCGAAGCGGTCCGCACCGGGCTCGTCAGTCTCGATGCGATCCCCGCACCGGCCGGACCGATGGTGGTCGTGCTCGGTCCCGGCTGGCCCGGTGTTCTGCTGCACGAGGCGGTCGGTCATGGGCTCGAAGGCGACTTCAATCGCAAGGGGACATCCGCGTTCAGCGGCCGCATCGGCGAACAGGTCGCATCGCCCCTGTGTACCGTCGTTGACGACGGCACGCTGCCGAACCGACGCGGTTCGTTGTCGGTAGACGACGAAGGCACGCCGACGCAACGTACGGTGTTGATCGAGAACGGTGTGTTGAAGGGTTATCTGCAGGATCGGCTCAACGCGAAGTTGATGAACGTCGCGCCGACCGGCAATGGTCGGCGGCAGTCCTACGCGCATACGCCGATGCCGCGGATGACCAATACGTTCATGCTCGCAGGCTCCCACGCGCCCGAAGAGATCATCGCGAGCGTTTCGCGCGGCCTCTATGCGGTGAACTTCGGCGGCGGTTCGGTCGACATCACGTCAGGGAAGTTCGTGTTTTCGGCGACCGAGGCCTATCTGATCGAAGACGGTCGTGTCACGCGCCCGGTAAAGGGCGCAACGCTGATCGGCAACGGCCCCGAGATCATGACGCGCGTGTCGATGGTCGGCACCGACCTCGCGCTCGACGAAGGTGTGGGCGTGTGCGGCAAAGACGGTCAGTCGGTACCGGTCGGCGTCGGTCAACCGACCTTGCGCATCGATCAGGTGACGGTCGGCGGAACCGAAGCGTCGTCCGGATCGGCTGCATGAAGGGCGGCTGCGTGAAGCGCCGCATTGTCGCGCAGATGGCGGAACAGCATCCGGAACGCAGTCGGGTCGTCGGCGCGTTTTCGCGCCGCTCGTATCAACGCGCGCAACTGCGCGCGATCGGTCGTCGGGTACGTCGAGATGTAGTCGGTCACCGCGACATCGTCGGCGATCAGACGGTCGCGCCAGCGTTCGATTTCGTGGTGCGCGAAACGCGCCTGCGCATTGTTGCGGTCGAGTCCGTCGAGCGCATGCTCGATCGCGGTGACGTCGACCGTCCGCATCAGTCGACCGATGAGTTGGCCTTGGCGTCGCTTCGC
>JANLUG010001082.1:0-3013 GCA_031363335.1 Gammaproteobacteria bacterium | reverse complement strand
GACGTGATGCAGGAGTCGATTCAGGCGGCGTTGACGTTTGTCAGGAGTCGCGCACATTTGCTCGGAATCCCCCGCAACTTCCACGAAACGAACGACATCCACGTGCACGTCCCTGAAGGAGCGACGCCCAAGGATGGCCCGAGCGCGGGCATCGGTATGTGCACGGCGATCATCTCCGTGCTCACGGGAATTCCGGTGCGCGCCGATGTCGCGATGACCGGTGAAATCACGTTGCGGGGGCAAGTGCTTCCTATCGGCGGACTGAAAGAGAAACTGCTCGCTGCACATCGCGGCGGAATTCGCATCGTGATTATTCCGGATGAGAACGCGCGCGACCTGAAGGAAATTCCAGACAACATCAAACGCGATCTGGACATTCGACCCGTGAAGTGGATGGACGACGTGATGAAGATCGCGCTAGAACGCATGCCGGTACCGATTGTAGAAACGGTGGCTGTACCGATCGTCGAGGGCGCAACGCAATCAGTCGGCGTTGTCGCGCCGACTGTTTCGATCAGCGCGCATTGATACGCGTGGTAACGGGTCGCAAATGCGCGCGACGAATGCGCGCGCGAACGTAGTAGTCTCCTTGACAGTGATTTTCTAGAGTTGGTATAAACCGTGCCCGCTTCCCGCTGAGTCGTCAGCGCATCCGAACGGCATCCCACATTTTCATCTCGAGGGCGCAGAGTGAACAAAACAGAACTCATAGATAAGATCGCAGAATCCTCCGACATTTCGAAAGCGTCGGCGGCGAGAGCATTGGAGTCGATGCTCGATGCGATCACGTCTGCATTGAAAGATGCCGATCCCGTCGTACTGGTCGGCTTCGGTACGTTCGCAGTGAAGGAACGCGCCGCACGTACCGGACGCAATCCGCAAACCGGCGAGCCGATTGCAATCAAGGCGGCCCGCGTTCCGGGTTTCAAACCGGGCAAAGCGTTGAAGGACGCGTTGAACTGATCCGTCGCGACCGGGTCCGATCGATGATCGGGCACCGGAAGCACACAATCGAAGGCGCAGTTTCTGCGCCTTTTTTCGTTTGTTGGAGTTGATTTTTCATGCTGCAGAAGATGCGGGAACATTCCCAGAGCACGGCCACGAAGATCCTGCTCGGGCTACTCATCGTTGTTTTCACGATGTTCGGCTTCGGCGCATTCGAAGCATTCATGCAGACAGATCCGCCTGCGGCCAAGGTCAATGGCACGAAAATCAGTCAAGCGCAGCTGGCGATGGAAATCGATCGGCAGAAGCAACGTATCCTGTCGCAGATGGGTGACAAGGCAAATCCGGATCTCATTGACGAAACGCGCCTTCGACAATCCGTGCTGGATGGGCTGATCAATCAGTCCATTCTCATGGATTCCGCGAGAAGCATGGGACTACGCGTTTCCGAATCCGAAGTTGACCGCGTTATCGTTGAGAACCCGCAATTCAGATCGGCGGACAAGTTCGATGCGGACGTCTATCGGAGGTTGCTCGCTAACGTGGGTCATACGCCGGTCACGTTCAAAGCCGAACTCACAAACAACTTCACTTTGGCGCAACTCACCGGAGCCGTCCGCGAGACTCCGTTCGTTACTGACGAGGAGGTGCGCGAGATCGCTCGTCTGGTTACTCAGACCCGAGATATTGGTTACCTGGTTTTCACTCCCGAGCAGTATGAAAGCACCGTCACGGTGAGCGACGACGATGTGAACTCGTACTATCAGGCTCATCTGTCCGAGTTCATGACCGAAGACACCGTGGACGTCGACTACGTACAACTGTCCGTTGCGGATCTCGCAAAGGACGATGCGTTCGCGCCGACCGACGAGCAGATTGCGGCGCAATACGATGCGGATGCAAAAGCCTTCAAGCCGACCGAGCGACGACAGGTGGCTCACATTCTGCTGCAGGTCAACGACGCGAGGAGCGAAGATGCGGCAAAGGCCGAGTTGAGCACCATCAAGGAACGGTTGGCAAAGGGCGAACGGTTCGAGGACATTGCGCGTAAGGTCTCGGAAGATCCCGGCTCCGCAAAGAGCGGCGGCGATCTCGGCTTCATTTCGAAAGGTGCGATGGTTCCGGAGTTCGAGAGCGCCGCGTGGTTGCTCGATTCCAATCAGGTGTCCGACCCGATTCGCACGGAGTTCGGTGTTCACTTGATAAAGGTGTTGGCCATTCAGAACGACGCGTACGCGACGCTCGACGAAGTGCGACCGCAGATCGTCGCGCGGTTGCGCGAACAGGCCGCCGACGAGAAGTATCGAACGAAGATTCGTGAACTGGACGAGTTGGCATTCGAGTCGCCGGACGAACTCGCGCATCTCTCTGACACGAGCGGGATGCCGATCCAACATGTTGTCGGTGTAACCGCCAATGCCGGTCCTGCGCCATTCGATCTGCCCGCGTTACGAACCGGCGCCTTTTCGGACGACGTCGTTTCACGCGGGTTGAACAGTCGCGTGATCGAAGTCGACAAGAGTGCATTCGTGATCAGGGTGAAGGAGCATCGACCGCCTGCGCAGCGCGCACTGGCGGAACTCTCGGACGGCATTCGCAAACAACTCGTCCGAGAGGCGGCCACGGATCGGGCGCGCGAAGCGGCTGCCGAAGCGATGGCACGGGTTTCGAAGGGCGATGCGAGTTCCGTCATCGCGGCGGCCTACGGTCTGCAGTGGCAAGTCGCACCGTCGACGTCGCGGGGAACACCTGGTCTGGATCGAGAGATCGTTAAATCGGCATTCGATCTGCCGCGGCCCACGAAGGAGGCTCGCGCGGTGACATCAGCGGAGCTGGGCAACGGACAGGTAGCGGTGATCACGGTAAGTGCCGTGAAGGACGGTGACTACGGTGCGTTGACCGAGACGGAGCGCGCGTCGATTCGTACGCAGCTGGCGCAACGCGTCGGTAACGAGGAGTTCACCGCGCTGTTCGTCACATTGCGGGACGCGGCGTCGGTCGATCGAATGTAGCGGTTTGTTTAGGCCGGCTGCATCAAGAGATACCGCGGCGGGCGGGCACATGCAAA
>JANLUG010001074.1:0-1492 GCA_031363335.1 Gammaproteobacteria bacterium | reverse complement strand
CCCGTTGGGAGACCGTAGGCCGACCAGTGTGGATTGCCGCGAGCACGCACGCTGGCGAAGACGCGATCGTGCTCGACGCACACCGCCGGCTTCTTGCGACGTCGCCCGACGCGCTGCTGATACTCGTACCGCGCCATCCGCAACGTTTCGACTCCGTCGCGCAACTCGCATCGGACGGCCTGGTGATGCAGCGGATGACCAGCGCGACCGGTTCACAGGCGCAGGTGATCCTCGGCGACACGATGGGCCAGCTGATCTATCTGTATGGCGTGGCGCAGATTGCTTTCGTCGGCGGCAGCCTCGTGGCGCACGGCGGACACAATCCGATCGAGGCAGCCGCGCTGGGACTGCCGCTCGTGATGGGGCCGCACGATTTCAATTTCACGTCGGTCGTTGCGGTGTTCGAGGCGGCCGGTTGTCTGCATCGCGCCACGGACGCCGCGAGCCTTGCCGAATCCGTCAGCGGCCTGTTCGCCGATGCGGCGAAGCGCGCCGAGGAAATCGCGCGGGCTCGTGAGGTGGTGTCGAAGAACGCGGGAGCGACCGACCGGATTGCCGACCGCCTCGCGCTCGAGATCAGCGGATCATTACGGCGTAGCGGTGGTGATGCCGTTGTCCGTGATCGCATTTAGCCGGCGCACGGGCTGATTCGGATCGGCATAGGCATTCAACGTGGCGACGTCGGCGGCGTTGAGCGTACCGGCCGTCTTCTTCAACAACATCAGATCGCGTACGTAGTTGTAGCGCGAGTCCGCGTAATCGAACTGCGACAGGTAGAGGCGCTGTTGCGCCTGCAGCACGTCGACGATGTTGCGCGTTCCCACTTCGTATCCGGTCTGGGTGGCTTCGAGCGCCGATTCGCTCGACTTGATCGACTTGATTCGCGCCTGCACCCGGATCACGTCGGTCGTGACGGCGCGCAACAGATTGCGTGTGTCGCGGCTGACGGTCCATTCGTTGTTGCGCAGCAGTTCGCCCGATTGAAGCAGCCGGGCACGCGCTTCGCGCACCTTCGATTGTGTGAAGCCGCCTTGATAGATCGGCAGTTGCATTTGCAGGCCGTAAACCCGGGTATTCGTCTCGTCCCCGAGGAAGAACTGTCCGCCGACAAATTTCGTGTTTTGAGATACCGATTCGTTGTAGCTCGCGATCGCGTCGATCGTCGGTAGATGTCCGGCCTGGCGCGCGCGCAGATCGCGCTGCGCGGCGTTCTGGGCTTCGCGCGACGCGAGTACGTTCGGGTTGTTGGCGAGCGCAATTGCGACCCACTCGTTCTCGTCGACGGACGCGGGATTGATGATCGGCAGCGTCGTCGAGATCTGGTCGACCTGTTCGTACGATTCGCCGGTGAGCGTAGAGAGCGTTTCGAACTGAATACCCTGGTCGCGCTCGGCCTGAATCCGACGCACCACGACGTTGTCGTATGCGGCGGTTGCGTCCAACACATCCGTAATGGCGACGAGACCGACGTCGAAGCGTTGCTGCACCTGTT
>JANLUG010001064.1:0-2217 GCA_031363335.1 Gammaproteobacteria bacterium | reverse complement strand
GTCAGCGGATTGACGAAACACGACGCACCCTCGGCCGGCGTCGTACCCGCAGGCAACAACAGACACTGGGCCGCTTTGATCACGCGATACTGCGAATACATCGCGCCGCCCAGAATCGCGACGGTTTTGCCGACGAGTTTCTGCGCCGCTTCCGAGGTGCCGGCCGCAACGACCACACCGGCGCCTTCGTTCCCGACCGGCAGAGATTGGTCGACCCGGCCGGCCATCATCTTCATCACGTTCGGTGCGATGTTCGCGGTGACGACCGGACTGGCCGCCGTGCCGGACGCTTTCGCCGTGCTCATATCGGCCGCGCCGAGCAGCAGGCCGAGGTCCGATGGGTTGATGGGCGATGCGTCTACGCGCACCACCACCTCGTCGGGTTTCGGATCCGGCGTCGGGATGCTCACCAATGTCAGTTCGAGCTTGCCGTCCTTCGTCACCGTTGAACGCAGTTGCATTCCGTTCGGTTGAGCCATGATCGTCACCTTGCGTGTTCTTGGGGATAGGCCGCGATTCAATCGGCTTACGCGGCTTTAATCAAACGGAGATTGTCGCGCAGGCTTCGAATTCAGCCGCAGGAGAGATGTTCATGGCACACGCGATCGGCGACTGGCAGGCCGATAGCCCGATTTACGATCGCACGAACAAAGGCCAGACGCGCGCCGAACGCGAAGCGTCCGCTGCAGCAATGCAGGGCGGCGGCGTGCTGAGCGGACAAGGCAAAGGTTTCAACATCGATGCGGCCGGCTATCTCGCGCTGGTGCGGCGCCGCGAACTGGCGCGCGTCGCATGGCGCGCCTTCTTCAAAAACTGGGACGTGCTGATCGGACCGATGGCGCTCGATACCGCGTTCGAACACCAGACCGTATCTAGAAGACCGCACGACGTTGCGCTTCGCGCAGCTGCTGGAACGCGAATGGCAGGGCTTCGTTCCGCCGCCGGGGTATTGATCAAGCTGTTACTCGAGGTCGAGCACCACGTTCCAGTGGTCGTCGCTCACCGGCATGACAGATAGGCGATTGCCGCGTCGCAGTAGCGTGAAGCCATCCAGACGCGGCTCGCCTTTCATTTCTTCGAGGCTGATCACGCGCTTGAACTGACGCACGAACTTGACGTCGACACCGATCCACACCGGCTTGCTCCGATCGCTCTTCGGATCGTAGTAGGGGCTCTTCGGGTCGAACGCGGTCTCATCCGGATGCGCCTCGCGCGCGATCGAAGCGATACCGACGATGCCGGGCTCAGGGCAACTCGAGTGATAGAAGAACACTTTGTCGTCCTTCTTCATGCCGTCGCGCATGAAGTTGCGCGCCTGATAGTTGCGCACGCCGTCCCAGAACGACGTGCGCTGCGGCTTCGCCTTCAGATCGTCGATACCGAACACGGACGGTTCGGACTTCATCAACCAATACGCCATCGCTGCCTCTCGTCGCTTTCGACTCAGGGTGCGAATCTTACTTCTTTCGGGGGAACCATTGCGGCGCCAGATCGCTGGCGGCATCCAGCGTGGCGTCGATCAGTTCACGATCCCATTTCGAGAGCTTCAGCTCGTCGAGGTTGCGCGTCATCTGGAACAACGCGCGGATGAAGTACGCCTGCGCGCTCGGGTTCGTCGCAAACTCCGGCGTGACGGCCCCGTGCATCAACGCCATTGCGGCGAGCGTCAACGGTTGCGGCGGAGTGTCGCGGCGCCGCATGAAGACGGTGCCGGCAGAGCGCCACGTCGCAACGACGAGGTCGAGTGCGATCGTTGGGGGCATAGTGATGTCGCCGAAAGACTCCCGTGCCTGCCGATCGAACTGCTCCTGAATGAGCGCCGCGGCTTTAGCTTTGTTCATGTTGACTTTATGTCGCCTGGGTTGGGCCGCGATGCAGGTGCGGCGGCGGTCGGTCGAACGGACGCGGATTCTAAAGAAGGCGGTGCCGCGCACTGGTCTGGGCAGGCCAACACTTCGTCGGCCTCGGCCATTCGGGGAGCGAGGGGTTAGACTCCACCTCGCAATGATCGAATACATGACAACGTTGGCACTTGGACACGAAGCGACGTCTCGTGTGCTGAAGAACTATCAGGTCGACCCAGCGCAGGTCTTCCACGCGGCCGGGCTGAATCCGGAGCCGTACCGCGACCCCGACAGCCGCCTGCGACTGCCGGCGATACGCAAGCTGTGGGAACAGTGCGCCAAGCTCACGAAAAATCCCTGCTTCGCCTTCGAA
>JANLUG010001063.1:0-1279 GCA_031363335.1 Gammaproteobacteria bacterium | reverse complement strand
GGTTGCGGCCGATGCGCTCATCGGATCCAAATTCGACGCGGCGGCACTCGAGAAAGCAGGCAAAGCCTGCAGCGCGGCTGCATCGCCGATTTCCGACAAACGCGGTACCGCGGACTATCGACGCACGATCGTCGCGGTGTTGTGCCGGCGGACCGCCGCCATAGCGGCCGGGCGTGCCAAGGAGACCCGTTGATGAGCAAGATGCGTGTAGAGACGAGAATCAACGGCGAGCAGATGGAGTTCCTCTGTGAGCCGCAGCAGTCGATGCTCGAAGTGTTGCGCGACAATCTGCGCCTCACCGGCACGAAGGAAGGTTGCGCCACGGGCGACTGCGGGGCGTGTTCGGTACTGCTCGACGGCCGCCTGATCTGTTCGTGCCTCATGCTCGCGGTAGAGAGCGGCGGGCGGAAGATCACCACCATCGAAGGCATCTCGCGCGGCGAGCAGCTGCACCCGATTCAGCAGAAATTCCTGGAGCACGCAGCGCTGCAATGCGGCATCTGCACGCCGGGTTTTGTGGTCGCGGCGAAGGCGCTGCTCGACGAAAATCCCAATCCGACTGAAGCAGAGATCCGCTACCACCTGGCGGGCAACCTCTGCCGTTGCACCGGTTACGACAAGATCATCCGCGCGGTTCAAGACGCCGCGCAGACGTTACGAGGAGAAGCATCTTGAGCGAAGCAAAAGAATACAAAGTCATCGGCACACGCGTCGTCCGTCCTGACGGCGTAGACAAGGTCACCGGTCGCGCCAACTTCGGCGCCGATTTCAGCCTGCCGGGGATGCTCGTCGGTAAGGTGTTGCGCAGCCCTCACGCGCATGCGCGGATCAAGAAGATCGACACCAGCGCCGCGGCCGCGATCGAAGGCGTGTATGCAATCGTCACCGGCGCCGACTTTCCGAAGGTCGGCAGCGAGGAAATTACCGGCGGCGAAGGCGCCGGTGACTTTGCCGATCTCGCCTGCAACGTGATGGCGCGCGACAAAGTCGTCTATCACGGTCACGCAGTGGCGGCCGTGGCCGCCAAGTCGTCCACGATCGCCGATGCGGCGCTTGCCGCGATCAAGATCGACTACGACGTCCTCACGCCGGTGATGGACCTCGATACAGCGATGGCCGACAACGCGCCACTCATCAGCGAAGGGATGTACACGCAGGGCCTGCCCGAGAAGCCGACCAAGCCTAGCAACACGGCCGCCTACATGGAGTTCAAGCGCGACATGGGATCCACGTCCGAATATACGTTTGCCCGCAGCGGCCGGAAGATGAAGCCGGAAGA
>JANLUG010001057.1:0-4413 GCA_031363335.1 Gammaproteobacteria bacterium | reverse complement strand
CTGGGCGCGGACGTGATTCGCATCGAGAAGGTCGACGGCGGCGAAGATCGTTGGACGACACCCGTCGCGGAGGGAGGCGATGGCGCCGGTTTTATGCAGTGGGGCCGCAACAAGCGCGGCATGACTCTGAATCCGCGCACGCGGGATGGTGCCGACATCCTGAAACGCCTCGTAGCGACCGCGGATGTCGTCATCGCCAACCTGCCACCGGCGACACTCGTGGAGATGGGGCTCGACTACGCGTCGCTCGTTGCCGTCAAACCCGACGTTATCCTTACCACGGCTACCGCGTTTGGCGGACCTGGTCCGTATGCGGAGCGCGTCGGTTTCGACGGGGTGGCTCAAGCAATGTCCGGCAACATGTATCTGACCGGTGAGGCGGACCGCCCGACCAAGAACTTCTCGCCGTACGTCGACTACAGCACCGCCGGTTTTTCCGCATTCGGTACGCTCGCTGCGCTGCTCCATCGCAATGCCACGGGTGAGGGGCAGCACGTCGAGGCCAGTCTGTTGCGCTCCGCACTCACGATCATGAACGGCACCCTCATCGAACAAGCGTTGCTGGCGAAGGATCGCGTCGCCACCGGGAATCGGGGCCAAACGGCGGCACCTTCCGACACGTTTCAGACGCGCGACGGTTGGTTACTGGTTTCCGTGGTTGGCAATCCCTTGTTCGAACGATGGGCGCGCTTGATGGGCGAATCGCATTGGTTGAGCGATCCGCGTTTTGCAACGGACGAACACCGCGGCGACCACGGGGAACTGATCAGCGAGCGAATGGCGCGATGGTGTGCGCAGCGCACAACAGCCGACGCGATCGCCGCGCTCGAAGCGGCGCGGTTGCCTTGCGGCGAAGTGTTGTCGCCGCAAGCGGCCCTCGACAACGTGCACGTGCGCGCCGCGGCGCTTCTGGTGAGCGTCGACTATCCGGGCTTGACCAAGCCCGCGCCCGTTGCAGACACGCCGATACGCTTGTCGAAGACGCCGCCGACGATCCGCCATCGCGCGCCGCTGCTGGGCGAACACACGCAGATGATCCTGAAGGAACTCGGCTATGACGAGACCGCCATTGCGCGGTTCCGCTCGGAGCGCGTGATATGAGCGATGCGCCGGACATTCAGTCGGTCCACGACTACTTCAGCGTGCTACAAGCGGCGATTTGCGCGCGCCTCGAACAACTCGACGGCGCGCAGCGGTTTCGCGGCGATGAAAGTCCGTCACCTGGCGGTGGGGTCGCGCGGCCACGTGTGCTGGAAGGCGGCCCACATATCGAGAAAGCGGCCGTGCAGTTCACCCACAGCATCGGCGCGTCGCTGCCACCCGCTGCAACCGAGCGCAATCCGCACCTGGCCGGCCACGGATTCCAGGCGGTTGCGATCTCGTTGATCGTGCATCCGCGTAATCCATACGTGCCGACGGTGCACATGAACCTGCGCTTCTTCATTGTAGAAGCGCCGCAACCCACGTGGTACTTCGGCGGCGGATTCGATCTCACCCCCTACTACGGATTCGACGAAGACTGCATTCATTGGCACCGAAACGCGTCCGATGCCTGTGCGCCGTTCGGCGCCTCGTTGTACCCGGATCTCAAAGAGGCCTGCGACCGCTACTTTTATCTGCCGCATCGAAACGAGCCGCGCGGCATCGGCGGAATCTTCTTCGACGACTGGACCAGCGGCGGATTCGCGCAGAGCTTCGCCTTTGTGCGGTCGGTTGGGGACCATTTCCTGCCAGCCTATGCGCCGATCTTCGAGCGCCGCATGCAGCTCCCCAACGGCGACCGGGAACGGCGCTTCCAGCTGTACCGGCGCGGTCGCTATGCGGAGTTCAATCTGGCGATTGATCGCGGCACCAAGTACGGATTGCAGTCCGGCCGGCGCGTCGAGTCGGTGCTCGCGTCTTTGCCCCCTTTGGCGGCGTGGCGGTACGACTTTCGCCCCGATCCGGGAACGCCGGAGGCGGATTTGTACGAGCGATTTCTGCCGCCGAAATGGTGGGTCGGCGGTCCGCGCGTTGTGGATAAGTCTGGGGATTAAATCCGGGTTGCCGGATTATCCCGTCGACCCGTCATCTCAAAGTGATTAATGTCGGCGAATTAGGCATTTTTATTCAATAGCTTACGCGTGCTTTCTAGAGCTTTAATCAAAACCAGTAATCGGCCGGGCGATGCAAGCCCCCTGTGCATAACGCGGATGGTGAACGCAAACGGTGCGTTCTGCCCGGTCACCCGGCGACGCATTGGACCCGACCGCCCCGCCGCTTAGCGGTCGCTTCGACGTCGGCCCAGACGCGCAGCAGGTTTTCACCCAGGATCAGCCGGATCTGCTTGACGCTGTAGCCGCGCGCCAGCAATTCCCCGACCAGATTCGGATACATCGAGACGTCCTTGAGCGCCACGGGCAACGTGTCACCGACGCCGTCGAAATCCGAGCCGATCCCGACGTGCTCGACGCCAACCAGCTTCGCGATGTGGTCGATGTGGTCAACGACATCGCCGACGGTCGCAAATGGAAACGGATGATCCGCCGCGTAGGCTTTCGCGAATGCCCTGCTCTCTTCCGAAAACGGCGCGACGTGCTGTTCAGCCTGGTATTGCTTGGCTACTCCATCGAACGTCTCCGCCCACGCCCGCGCCGCTGCCGTATCGAACGAACTTCCGAAATTGACTTGGACTACACCCCCGTGCAACGCCAACGCTTTGATCATGTCGTCGCTCATGTTGCGTTCGAACCCGGGCGTGAAGAACCGTGCCGAAGAATGCGACGCGATCACCGGCGCGTGCGACAGCGCGATCACCTGCCAGAACGCTTTCTCTGAGATATGCGATACATCGACCATCACGCCGAGATCGTTGAGGCGCACGACCAGCGCGCGTCCTTGATCCGACAACCCCTGCCATCGCTCGTTACGATCGTAAGAAGAATCGGAGAACGCATTCGATTTTGCGTGCGCGAGCGTCACGTAGCGGATGCCGCGATCGAAGAAATGCGTGGGCGCATCATCACCCGCCGCCATCGGACCGCCATTCTCCATACCCAACGGCAGCGAGATCAGTCCGGCCGTCACGTTGCGTCGCACGTCCGCGACGCACGTTGCGAGCGCGAACTCATTTGGCGCCCGCTTGACCATGCCTTCGACCTGGTCGATCAGCTTGTCGGCGAGCGCGCGCGCGCCACCCGCCTCGTCGACACTCGCGGGGATGAAGATCGACATGAACGGGACGTCGAGCCCGCCGGCGTGCGCGCGTGGGTAATCGAAGTTGCCGCCTTCGGTCGCCTGCGTCACGTCCTCACCGCTCATTTCGACGCGGATCGGTACATCGATGTGCGTATCGACAATGATGTATTGGTGGGCGATCTCGATCGCGCGTTGATGCGCGGCGGGGGGCTTCGTTTCGCACGCGGTCAGCAGAATCATTGCCGCAAGCGCGACGCTGCGCATAGTAGTGATCCGGGTTAACATCGAATTCGACCATAGCATCCGCATCACTGCACGGCCAGGAGCCTTCAATGAGTTTCCGCACCATTGCCAGAGGTCTGCGATTTCCGGAAGGCCCGATCGCGATGCCCGATTGCTCGGTTGTACTGGTGGAAATCGGTCGCGGTAGTTTGACGCGCGTGGCGTCTAACGGCGCCGTTGAGGTGATCGCGCAACTGGGTGGCGGACCGAACGGTGCCGCAATCGGCCCCGACGGCAAGTGTTATGTGTGCAACAACGGCGGGTTCAAATGGATCGAACGGAACGGACGCTTGTACCCGAGCGAACAGCCCGACGACTATCGCGGCGGCAGCATCCAACGCGTCGATTTGAGCACAGGGAAGTTCGAGACGATCTACAGCGAATGCGCCGGCCGCAAGCTGTGCGGACCGAATGACATCGTATTCGATCGCAGCGGTGGATTCTGGTTCACCGACCATGGCAAGTCCCGCGCGCGTGAGCGCGACAGAACGGGCGTGTTCTATGCGCAGGCAGACGGCAGCCGCATCACCGAAACGATCTTCCCGCTCGAAGGCCCCAACGGAATCGGTTTGTCGCGCGAAGAGGACGAACTCTACGTGGCCGAGACGGTCCCCGGACGGCTATGGGCGTACAAAATTACGGCACCGGGTCAGGTCGGGCCGGAGCGCCGCATGCTGCAGGGAATCTCCGGCTTTTACATGTACGACTCGCTGGCAGTCGATGCGGCAGGAAACGTCTGTGTCGCAACGCTGATCAACGGCGGTATTTCAATACTCTCCCCTACCGGCGCAGCGCCGCGATTCGTGTCGGTGCCTGATCCGCTGACAACGAACATCTGCTTCGGCGGCGCAGACCTGTGCACGGCATATATCACGGCGTCGTCGGTCGGCGACTTGCTTGCGATGGATTGGGAAGGCCCGGGTCTGCCGCTGAATTTTCAGAACCGATAAGCAA
>JANLUG010001051.1:0-3273 GCA_031363335.1 Gammaproteobacteria bacterium | reverse complement strand
CAGCAAGACAACGTCTGCAGGTTCCTGCACCGTTTTGAGATCAATGAGGCGATCGAGCATCGCGAGGTCGCCAGAGCCTTGACTCACGAGCGCACCGCTTCGATCGAGCAGCAACCACGCTAACGAGCCGAGTTCGTGAGGGTCCGCGCCCTTCGATGCCGCGATGCGGATGAACAGTCGCATCAGTTCTTCCCGCCCTTCTTGTCGTCCTTGTCGTTCGCCGCGTCGGCGGCTTCAGTCGCTTCGACGATCGACGGCAGGCGTTTGCCGAAGTCGCGTGACAGCAGACTGATGTGTCCGGTCGTCGGATCGCGATAGACCTCGCTCGTCAGCTCGGTGCGAAACCCGTCGATTTCGGCGCGCGCGTGAATCTCGAAATAGCTGCTGACAACCGACATTGCATCGATACTGTCACTGAGTTCGGGCACTTCCGCTAACAGCACGCTGACGTCTTCATAGTGGCGATCGGATTGTACCAGCGTTTCTACTTGGGTCGGGGAGACACGGGACGAAAGCGCTTCCAGCGACGGCGCGTTCGCGGTGTTGATGTTGATCTTGAGATTGGACGTCGGCAGCGTCGTCACGTATGGAAGCAGCCGTGCCAACTGGTCCGCGTCGAGAAGGCTCAGCAATGCCAGCTCCGATGTGCTGCCCGCCGCTTGATTCGCGGTTCGAAACGGCGGAGTCGCTACAAGGTACGCCCCATCTTCCGCACCGAAGCCGGCGGCTTCCGTGTCGCTGTCGACCCAATCACGCCACGCTTCGGCTACGACTGGATCCATCCCGAGCGAACCCAACAGAGTCTTGAACCGCACCAGGTTCTTCGCGGCGCCCTCGCCCGCCAGCGCATTCAGATTGAAACGTCGATCGAGATCTTCGATCGATAGTTCGAGCGTGCCGGCCTCGATGTCGAAAGGGACGGAAGGAACCGCCCACGGTTCGCTCAATGTGTCGAGCGCGCGGCTCTCCGGCCGGTTCCAATCATCAAACAGGATCTGCCTCGCATACGCTTCCGCACCCAGCGCATAGGCCAGCGATTGGTCGGCGCGTATCACCTGCCGCGTTTGTGCAACCACCAACGCCTGTTGGGTCATCAAGTGGTACATCAACGCGGTGACCAACGCGACGATCAGCAGAATGCTGAGCAACGCTACACCGTGTTGCGTGCGCGCGTTCATGGTGCGGGTACGCCCGTTGACGACGGTGCGACAAACGTTGACGGCACGTCCCAGAGACGCGTGATTTCTCCGAATGGGGCAACTGTCAGGCGCACTTGAATCGCGGCCAGTTTCGATGCGGGATCGCTGTCGAGATCGCCACCTAGTGGCCAAAACGCGTGCTCGTTGCCGCTCACGTCGACGGCACGTACCTCCACGACGCTGACGTCGTGCAGCAGTTCCTGAATGACCGGCTTGGTGTCCTCGGCACGATCGAGCACGTTCCAGTAGTAGCGATACAGTATGTCGTCGCGCGCGACGTACGCCACGCGCTGCATCTCGCTACGTCGTTGCCCGAGTGGATTTCTCCAGCCGTTTCGCGTCAGCTCCAGCGCGGTATCTGACCCGATTCGCATCACTGGGAGAGCGTCGCCCATCTCGTCTCGTACGGAGCGTGGCGCAATCTCCAACACGTCGCGCTGCATCAACTGCATTGCGCGCTGTAATTCGCCGAGGCGTTCGCCGCGCGCGATGGCGACTTTGTGGACGTCGAGTACACGACTCACCATTTGGCTCGACATCAAACCCAGCACCGCAAACACTGCCAACGCAACCAGCATCTCGAGCAGCGTGAATCCGAGTGAGCGGCGCATTTGGTCAGTACCGTCCAATGAAGCCGGTGAGCGACTCGATCGATGCTTCCGGTGTCTCAGCGTGCGCGACGCTGATGTCGGCGCGTCGCAACCACGGATTCACCGTCTCGCTGATGCGCACCTCGACACGCCAGTCGCGACCTCCCATGGTGACCTGGCGGTCGACGGTAGCGGTGGGCATCGGCGTCTCGCTGTTCGCGCGCGATATACGTAGTGCCGCCAGTTCGTTTTCGGCAACCCACAGTGCGAGCGTGCGTTCCTCGAGTGCGCCGAGTTGCCGTATCGCGTCTCCGCTGCGGGTGTACACGGTGATGGCCACCACCGCGAAAATGGCGACCGAGATCAACAGCTCGATCAGCGTGAACCCGCGCGCGGTCACGCGCGGCGTTGCGCGTTCGTGCGGGACAGGCCGTCTGAGTTGACTCGCCACGGATCCGACTTCCATTGCGGGGTGATCTCGATTTCGAACGGCGTCTGTTCGCCACTCGAGAACATGATGATGTTCGGCGCGTTCTCGGTCGCCTTATCCCCCGGCATCGCCAGCTGATCGACCTGTACAGACAGCGTCATGTCAGCGGTCTTTCTTGGATGAAACGGACCATTCTTCTGTTCGACCCACCGATGATCGTGCGGGTTGAACACCAGGAACTGGTAACCCGTCGCGTTGATCGAAACGCCCCACTCTTCGTTGCGTTGGACGGCTTCCGAGCGCGCCATCTCGATCAATGCGGCAAGACGCTCGGCTTCCGTCCGTAGATTCTGTTCCCGGTCCGAACCGACGAAACCGAGTACCACCGTACTTGCGAGGATTCCGATGATCACCACCACCACGAGCATCTCGATCAGCGTGAAGCCGTGGTTGCGGCGGTTCATAGCAGTTCGTAGTGAATGTCGGCGCTCTTGCCTTCGCCGCCTTCGACACCGTCGGCGCCAAGCGAGTACAGCTCGAACGCGTCGCCGGTGTTGATGTAAACGATCAGCACTCCCCACGGATCCGTCGGAACCTTCTTGAGATAGCCGTTCGGGTTGAAGTTCTTCGCTTCGGGGAAACCGCTCGGCTTCGTGACGAGCGCCTGCAATCCCTGATCGGTCGACGGATAGTGGAAGTTGTCGAGCTTGTACATCTCGAGTGCGTTGGCGACCGCGCGCAGATCGTTCTTCACCGCCGTCGCACGCGCTTGATCGTCGCGACCTACGACATTCGGAATGATCAATGCGCCGAGGATGCCGATGATGACGACAACCACCATGATCTCGATCAGCGTGAAGCCGGCAGAACGAATTCGGTACGTCTGTTTGTACATCGCTAGGCCACCAATTTGTTCATGCTAAGTATCGGAAGAAGAATTGCCAGAACGATCAGCATGACGAGGCCACCCATCAGCAGCAGCATCGCCGGTTCGAACAGCCGCACCATCGTCGTCACCAACCGCTCCAATTCCTGCTGTTGGTAGTCGGCCACT
>JANLUG010000153.1:0-1739 GCA_031363335.1 Gammaproteobacteria bacterium | reverse complement strand
CCGGGGCGGATGTCGAATGAAACGTCCCGAAGCACCGGTGTGTTCGGGTCGTAACCGAAATCGACATGACGGAATTCGACCTCGCCGCGCAGCCGCGTCGGCAACGGCGTCGGGATCGTCGGTTCGTGGATTTTCTCGTCCCAGTCGAGTGCCTGGAAGATGCGCTCGCCGCTCGCCATTGCGCGGAACAGGATATTCGTCTGTTCGCCGAGCACGACGATCGGATGGAACAGCATGTCGATGAAACGGGTAAACAGGATCACGCCGCCGAGCGATACGTGCTCCTGCAGCACTGCGCCGGCGCCGTACCAGATCACCAGCGCGAGCGCGATCGACGACACGCTGTCGGTGAAGGCGCCGTAGAGTGTCTCGATCCGCATCGAGCGCAATTCGACGTCGCGGTTGCGCGCATTGATCGAGCCGTAGCGCTGCTCGTTGTAGTCCTGCCGTTCCGACAGCTGCACCACCTGCAGGCCGGCGAGATTTTCCTGCAGATTCTGGTTCAGCGCCGATACGGACTGCCGTACGAGCCGGAACAGCTGACGGGTGATGCGCTGGAACGTGTACGTCACGGCGCCCATTACAGGCATCACGAGCAGCATGATGATGGTCAACTTCGCGTCGACCGCGAGCATGATGACGAGCGCGACGAAGAACGGCACGAATTCGCCGATCAACGTGCCGATGCCGCGCAGCAGTTCGTACAGGGCTTCTACGTCGTTCGTTACCCGCGTCATGATCCGACCGACCGCGACGCGGTCGTAGAACGAAGACGGTCGCGTTTCGAGGTGACGGAACAGGTCGATGCGCAGGTCGCGCAGGCCGTTGATCACCGAACGGATCAGCGTAAGGCGATGGTAGTGACCGGTGATCGCCCAGCCGAGTTGCAGCGCCGCGAACAGCAGACACGCCGCTGCGAGCGGTGGAATGCCGAGCGCGCGTTGGATCCAGTCGGTGACGTCGATCATGCCCATGTCGGGCGTAACGTGTTGCGTCGAACCCATGATCACGTGGTCGACGACGACCACGGAGATCACCACCGGCAGCATCACCTGCAAGGCCGAGGAGAACAGAATCAGCACCGAACTGAGCGCCACGGTGGCGCGGTACGGGCGGATCCAATGCAGCAGGCGGCGCAGTAAACGCAGGTTCAGCGCCTGGCCGGACAACTCCGCGTCGAACATGGCGTGATCGCGGCGAGGCGGTTCCGGACGTGCGCTGCCGAGCGCGATCTCGCTCATGCGGGTTCCTCCGCAGTCGCGTAGTCCGACGCGTCGGCGCCTTCGCGCTGGATGCGTTCGAGTTCGGCATACACACCGCCGCGCGCCAACAGTTCCGAATGGGTGCCTGCCTCGGCGATGCGACCGTCTTCGAGCACGACGATACGATCGGAGTGTCGCGCGGTCGATACGCGATGGGAGATCAGCAACGTCGTCTGGCCGCGTCGCAATCGCTTCAGCTCAGACAGGATGTGTTCTTCGGTTTCGGTATCGACGCTGGAGAAACAATCGTCGAGCACCAGCACCGGCGCCTGACGGATGAGTCCGCGCGCGAGCGTTGCGCGCTGCTTCTGGCCGCCCGAGAGCGTGACGCCGCGTTCGCCGACGATCGTATCGAGCTGCTCCGCGAAACCTTCGACGGTGTCTTTGAAATCGGCCGATGCGGCCGCTTCCCAGATGAGGTCGAGCGCGCGCACGGGATCGTCGTACGTGAGGTTGTCGCGCAATGGTTCGCCGAAC
>JANLUG010000975.1:0-1898 GCA_031363335.1 Gammaproteobacteria bacterium | reverse complement strand
GGGTTCGAGTCGGTCTGGGGCGGGGAGCACGTGATCCTGCCGTCCCGCATCGAGTCGAAGTATCCATACACGGCGGACGGCAAGATCCCGGCGGAGCCGGATACGGCGATCCCCGACCCGTTGATCTGGCTCGCGTTTGCGGCTGCCGCCGCGCCGACGCTGCGCTTGGGAACGTGCATTCTGATTGTGCCGCAGCGCAACCCACTGGTGCTGGCAAAGGAACTCGCAACGCTCGATCGATTGTCGGGGGGCCGCGTGGAGCTCGGGCTCGGGGTCGGCTGGTTGAAAGAGGAATTCGAGGCGCTCGGCGTCTCGTGGGAACGACGCGGCGCGCGCAACGACGAATACATCGCCGCGATGCGCGCGCTGTGGGCAGGGCCGCACGCGGAGTTTCACGGCGAGTTTGTCGACTTCGCGCCGGTCACATGCAGTCCGCGGCCGGTGCAAACGTCCATTCCGATTCTGGTGGGGGGCGACACCGACGCCGCAATCCAACGCGCGGTACGCATCGCGGACGGTTACTTCCCCGGCGAGGGCGATGCTGAGCGCCTCGGCAGCCTGATCGGCCGCCTGCGCGGCGCCGCGGATCGCGCGAACCGGGATCCAGACAGCATCGAGATCAACGCGATGTTCGGCGTTCAAATGGCCGATCCGATCGCCGGTGTCGAACAGATGGCAGCGCTCGGCGTTGGCCGAGCGATGATTCCGGCGTTCTTCTTCGCGGGCCCCGGCGGGCTGGATCGCCTCAGCGAGTTCGGCGAACGAGTGATACTCGCCGCGCAACGCTGAGCCTGGGCTAAGAAAAGCCGATCGACAAAAGGTTCTCGACCGGGCGATACAGCGCTTCGAGATAGGCGATGTCGTCCGGCTCGAGCGAAATTTCGGCGGCTGCAACCAGTTGATCGAGCTGTTCGATTTTCGACACCCCGACCACCGGCGCGGTGATACCCGGCTTACTCAGCAGCCAAGCCAACGCGATCTGCGCCGGCCCCTTATCGTATTTGTTGGCGATCTCTACGACGCGGTCGGCGATCTTGAAGACCGCGTCGCCTCTATAAAGGCTTTGCGTGCGCATCCGGTCACCGCCTTGCGAACGGGCAGTCGACCCCGCTTCGAAACCACCCTTGTAGGCGCCGGTCAGAATGCCGCGAGCGAGCGGCGACCATGGCATCAGCGCGACACCCGATTTGACGCAGTACGGGTTCATCTCCCGTTCTTCTTCGCGATACACGAGGTTGTAGTGATTCTGCATCGAGACGAACTGCGTCCAACCGTTCATCCGCGCCGTCATCTGCAACTCCGCGAATTGCCACGCGAACATCGACGATCCGCCGAGATACAGCACCTTGCCGGCCTTCACGACATCGTGCAGCGCCTCCATTGTCTCTTCGATCGGCACTTCCGTATGACCGGGCACGCCGTGCGGGTGACGATGAATCACGAGATGATCGATGTAGTCGAGACCCAGGCGATCGAGGCACGCATTCACCCCTTCGATGACGTGTTTGCGCGACAGACCAGCCTGGTTCGCGCCGCGTCCCATCGGCATCGCGATCTTCGTCGCCAACACGTATTCGTCGCGGTGCAGCAGCTCGCGCAACAGCTTGCCGACCACCTGCTCGCTGGCGCCGATGCCGTATACGTCTGCGCAGTCGAAATAGAACAAGCCGCGGTCGATCGCGGCTTTGAAGATCGGGCGGGCATCGTCGGCGCCGAGCGTCCAGTCGCCCTGATGGCCCCTGCCCGGCTCACCGAAATTCATCGTGCCGAGACAGAGCCTCGATACACGCAAACCGCTGTTCTTGCCGAGTTGAACCGTCTTGAGCATTTGAATGAGTCCTCGTTGTTTAGCGGTTGGCCAGACCCAGCCAGCTGCGCGCATTCTCGGCGAAGAAGCC
>JANLUG010000919.1:0-9365 GCA_031363335.1 Gammaproteobacteria bacterium | reverse complement strand
CGTGGCCGCGGCCGTTGCGCTGTTCCGCTTCAAGATCGGGATCATCCCGGTGGTACTGGCGTCCGGTTTGATCGGGTTGCTATTGACGCTCACTTAGTAAGTAAGTTAAAACTTACTAATGGGCCGACCGCAGACCATCTCGAACGAAGACATGCTCGCCGCTGCGCGCGAGGTATTCCTCAAGCACGGCGTATTCGGCTCGACGAAGGAAATCGCGAAGGTTGCCGGCGTATCGGAAGCCGCGCTGTTCAAGCGGTATTCGACGAAAGCGCAGCTCTTCATGGCCGCTATGGCACCGCCGACGCCGGGTATCGACGCCATCATCGCGCGAGCGGCATCGATGAAGTCGGCGCGGTCGGCGCTGCAGTCGCTATCGGCCGAGGTGCTCGACTACTTCCGCGTAGCGATTCCGATGGTGTTGCCGCTGGTTTCGCATCCGAGCTTCGCGGCCACCGACACGCCGCGCAATTTCGACTCGAGCCCGGCCCTTGATCTCGTTCGTGCCATCACCGCGTATCTGCGCAACGAGCATTCGCGCGGGCGCGTGTCGGTGCGCGACGCGCGAGCCGCAGCCGCCGTGCTGGTCGCGGCTCTTCACAGCATCGCCCTGTTCGAAATGATGGGGTTTCACGGCGGCGTGATGCCGAAGGTGGGCGTACGGTCCCTCGTCGACGCGCTCTGGCGCGGCCTCGAACCCCCGGCAGTCGTAACCAAACGGCGGAGCAAATTGAAATGAGCGATGCGGTGTCGATGGAGAGGTCGACGGAGATGTCGACGAAGAGTGCGGCTGAGCGAGACCGTCGGGAGACGCCCTGGGTGGTGACCTGGCTGACGTGGCCGCTGCTCTTCTGCCTGAACATCTGGGCGATCGTGCACGCGATCACGTTCGGATGGGACTTCAAGATCGTGCTCGGCGTGTCGACCGGTGTGGGCATCGCGACGCTCGTCGGGCTGGAATTCGTCTATCCGGTGGATCAGCGCTGGCGCATGACGTGGCGGACGTTTTTCGGCCGCGACATCAAGTATTTCGCCGGCGGCGGCCTTACCGGCGCGGCGACAAACTACGCTCTCGGTGTGATCGGATTGACGCTGGCCGCGGGTCACGCCGGTCCGATGACGAACTGGCCGGTCTGGCTCGCCGTTCCGGCCACGATCGTCGCATTCGATTTCTGTCAGTACTGGCAGCACCGCTGGAGTCACGAGGCCGACAATCCGCTGAAGCTGTTTCTCTGGAAAACACACGCGCCCCATCACCTGCCCGAACAGGTTTACGTGCTGATGCATCCTGCCGGGCATCCTCTGAATTTCATTCTGATTCAGGGGATCATTCGGGTCCCGCTGTTCTATTTTCTCGGCGTTTCTCAGGAGGCGCTGTTCGCGGTGAGCGCGATCATCGGATTGCAGGGTCTCGTCTCGCACTGCAACGTCGACCTGCGCGCGGGCTGGTTCAACTACATCTTTGCCGGCACGGAACTACATCGTTTTCACCACAGCGCCGACGTCGCCGAAGGCAAGAACTACGCGGTCGCGTTGTCATTGCTCGACATCCTCTTCGGAACGTTCGTGTATCAACCTGAGCGTGTACCGCAACGGCTCGGCGTTGCCGATCCGGCCGCATATCCGCACTCGAGCGAGTTCTGGCGCGTCATGCTGATTCCGTTCCGAGCGAGCGCCGCCGCATCAGCAGATACGCGGCCGGCAACACGACCATCGACAGCAGCGGAGCCGTGATCATCCCGCCGATCATCGGCGCGGCGATCCGCTGCATCACTTCGCTGCCGGTACCCGCGCCGACGAACAGCGGCAGCAGACCCGCAATGATCACCGCCACCGTCATGGCCTTGGGGCGTACCCGCAGTACCGCGCCGTCGACGATGGCAGTGCGTAAATCGTCGAGCGTGTTCAACTCGCCGCGCCTCTGCCGTTCTCGCGCGGCCTGATCCAGATAGATCAACATCACGACGCCGAACTCCGCGGCGACCCCGGCGAGCGCGATGAATCCGACACCGGACGCCACCGAGACGTGATGGCCGAGCAGATAGATGAACCAGAGTCCGCCGACCAGTGCGAACGGCAACGTCGTCATCAACAACACTGCCTGACCGACGTTTCGAAACGTCAGATACAGCAGCACGAAGATAATCGCGAGTGTGAACGGCACGACGATCTGCAACCGTGCCGTCGCGCGCTCCAGATATTCGAACTGGCCCGACCACGTCACCGAATAACCTGGAGGTAACTCGACCAGGTCCGCGACCGTTTTTTTGGCGGCGGCGACGTAACCGCCCAGATCGCGGCCGCGGATATCGACGTAAATCCAACCGTTCGGGCGCGCGTTCTCGCTCTTGATCATCGGTGGACCGTCGGTGATCTCGACGCTTGCGATCTCGCTGAGCGTCAACGTTTCGCCGCGCGCCGTCACGATCGGCAGCTGGCGCAGATCGTCGACCGAATCGCGCAACTCACGCGGATACCGCACGTTGATCGGAAAACGTTGCAGCCCTTCGACCGTTTCGCCGACGTTTTCGCCGCCGATGGCGACGCTGACGATGCGTTGCGCGTCCGCAATCGACAGTCCATAGCGCGCAATACGCGCGCGATCGGGGACGATCTCGATGTAGCGGCCGCCGGAGACCCGTTCTGCAAATGCCGATGCGGTTCCCGGGACGGTCCGCACCGCGGCCTCGATGTCACGGGCGACTCGCTCGATTACGGCGAGGTCGGGTCCCGCGATCTTGATGCCGACCGGCGACTTGATGCCGGTGGCGAGCATGTCGATACGATTGCGGATCGGTTGTACCCAGACGTTGGCCATCCCGGGAATCTTCAGAGCGGCATCCATCTCCTCGATGAGGCCGTCAGTGGTGAGCCCCGCGCGCCATTGCGACTTCGGCTTCAGCATCAGCGTCGTTTCCATCATCTCGAGCGGTGCCGGATCGGTGGCCGATTCGGCGCGGCCCATCTTGCCGAACACGCGCTGCACTTCCGGAAACGTCTTCAGGATGCGATCGGTCTGTTGCAGGATCTCGGCCGCCTTGCCAACGGCCAGTCCCGGCAGCGCCGTCGGCATGTACAGCAGGTCGCCTTCATCCAGCGGCGGCATGAACTCGCTGCCGAGCCGAGCGATCGGCCACAGTGTCGCTAGAAGTACAACACCGGCGAACACGAGCGTCGTGACCGGGCGCGCGAGCACCGTTGCGATGACGGGCCGATACAGCCGTATCAAGGTGCGATTGAGCGGGTTAGCCGACTCGTCGGCTATACGGCCGCGGATGAACGCGATCATCAAGACCGGAATCAGCGTCACGCTGAGGCCGGCTGCAGCCGCCATTGCATACGTCTTGGTATATGCCAATGGCGCGAACAGGCGTCCTTCCTGCGCCTGCAGCGTGAATACCGGGACGAACGACAGCGTGATGATCAGCAGGCTGAAGAACAGCGCCGGGCCGACTTCGATCGCGGCCTGCGTGATCAATTCGATCCGCTGCGCCGCTACAGGCTCGTGGCCGTCGTGTTGGTGGCGCCACGCTTCGAGCTTCTTGTGCGCGTTTTCGATCATCACCACCGCCGCGTCGACCATGGCACCGATGGCGATCGCAATGCCGCCGAGCGACATGATGTTCGCGTTGATACCTTGCGCCTGCATCACGACGAATGCGGCGAGAATGCCGATCGGCAACGTCACGATCGCCACCAGCGCCGAGCGCAAGTGCCACAGGAACAGCACGCAGACGACGATGACGACGATGAACTCTTCGAACAGCTTCTCCGACAGATTCACAACGGCGCGTTCGATCAGAGAGGATCGATCGTAGGTCGGCACGATCTCGACGCCGTCCGGCAGACCCTCCTGCAACGACTGCAGTTTCTTCTTCACGGCGTCGATCGCCGCGAGCGCGTTTGCGCCCGAACGCAACACGATGACGCCGCCAACCACTTCGCCCTCGCCATCCAGATCGGCAACGCCGCGCCGGGTCTCCGGACCGAGTTGCACCGTGGCGACGTTGCCGAGCCGGATGGCCGTGCCGTCGGAACCGACTGCCACACCGATGGCGCGGAAATCGTCGAGCGAGCCCACGTACCCGCGCGCCCGCACCATGTATTCGGCTTCCGCCAGTTCCAGCACGGAGCCGCCGGTTTCGGCGTTCGCCGAACGTACTGCGTCCACCACCTTTTCCAACGGTAGCGCGAAGGCGCGCAGGCGGCCCGGATCGACGACGATCTGGTATTGCCGGTTGAATCCGCCGATCGTGGCGACTTCGGCTACGTTCGGTATGGTCTTCAGTTCGAATCTCAGGAACCAATCCTGCAGCGCGCGCAGCTCGCCGATGTCGTGGTCTCCGCTGCGATCCACCAACGCGTATTCGTAGATCCAGCCAACACCGGTGGCATCGGGCCCCAACGCCGCGGTCGCGCCGGCAGGCAGCCGGCTCTGCACCTGCGAGAGATATTCGAGAACGCGGGAGCGGGCCCAGTACAGATCGGTGCCGTCTTCGAAAAGCACATAGACGAACGATTCGCCGAACAACGAATAGCCGCGCACGGTTTTCGCGTGCGGCACCGACAGGAGTGTCGTCGTCAATGGGTAGGTCACCTGGTCTTCGACCACCTGCGGCGCCTGCCCCGCAAACGTCGTTCGAACGATCACCTGAACGTCGGAAAGATCGGGAATGGCATCGAACGGTGTGCGCGACAGCGCCACGAGCCCCCACGCGACGAGCATTGCGGTGGCGAGCAACACCAGCAGACGGTTCTGGACGGACCAACGGATGACGGCCGCGATCACGGCGCCGCTCCTGCATCTGCTTTCGACTCGGTGCCGTCCTGCATCCGGTTGTACGCGCCGCGCAGGCTCGCCTCGGAGTCGATCAGGAATTGCCCGGACGTCACCACGCGGTCACCGTCGTTCAATCCGGTGATGATGACGGTCTGTCCGTCGCGTTCCGCACCCACGACGACGTGCGCGGGACGATAGCCGCCTTCTGCAACGGCCACGATCACGACGTCGCGATGCCCTGTACGAATCACCGCCTCGCTCGGCACCAACAGCACGTCGCCCTGCGCTTGGCTCGACAGCGACACGTCGACGAACATGCCCGGGTGCAATGCGTCGTCGGGATTGTCGAGCACGATGCGCACGCGTCGGGTGCGCGTATTCACGTCGAGTTCCGGATAGAGGTAGTCGACCGAACCTTTGAACGCACGCCCTGGATGGGCCGCCGCGTGCACTTCCACGGCGCTGCCCACCGCGACCAATGCGGATTGCGACTCGGGTAGGTTGACGATCACCCAGAGCGGATCGTGCGCAACGAGTTCGAAGAGGGGTACGTCAGGCGTTATTGCGGCACCCTCGCGGGCGGACAGCGTCATCACATAGCCATGCATCGGTGCGCGGATCGCGATGCGGCGTTTTGCGTGCCGCGTTCGCTCGAGCTGAACGATGTCTTCGCTCGCGAATCCGAGCGAAAGCAGCTTGTCTCGCGCAGCATCAACCAGCATCGACTCGCCTGAATCGAGCGCGACCAGGAATTCGCGCTGCGCGGCATCGAGGGCAGGGCTGTACACCTCGGCGAGTACCTGGCCGCGTTGCACCGGATCGCCTTCGGCGCGCGCATTCAATACTTCCACCCAACCGGCGGCGCGCACGGCGACCTTGCGCAGGCTCCGCTCGTCCGCTTCGATGCGACCGCCGGCGTCGATGCGCGTGGCGAGACTACCGCGCACGACGGGCGCCGTGCGCATCCCGAGGTTCTGTGCCATTTGTGACGAAACCTGCACGCGTGTGTTGCTCTGGGTGTGGTCGTCGGCGTACTTCGGCACCAACTGCATGTCCATGAACGGCGACTTACCCGGTGCATCGAAGTGTTGATCCGGGCGCATCGGGTCGTACCAGAACAGCACTTTGCCGTTGCCGGCTGCGCCGCCGGTGCTGACGGTTTCGGGCGGGCGCGAGCGCTCGTGGCCGATGATCCACCAGCCGAGCGCGACGCCGACCAACAACACGACCGCAGCGGTCGCAATCCAACGGGGCGCGAAGCGCATCATTCACCTCCCATGAGGTAGGCGACTTCGACGCGACGCTTCAACGCGTCGTAGTGAAGGTCGAGTCGCGCCAGCCGCACGTCGAGGCGAACGCGGCGCGCGTCGAGCACCTGACCAAGCGTTCCGCTGCCCGAACGCCACGCGGCGGTTGCGGCATCTACGCCGACGTTCGTCTGCGGCTCGATCGTGTGATCGTATGCGGCCAGCCGTTCGCCGATTCGTTCGAGATCGTTACTCGCTTCGAGCGCGCGCGATTCGAGGCGTCGTTTGCCGTCTTCCCACTGCGCGGCAGCGGCTTCGCCCATTGCCAACGCGCTTGCGATGTCGCGGTTCTGTCGGTTACCCGGAAACACCGGCAGATCCATGCCGACCTGCAGCATCACCATGTCGGAGTATTCGCGCCGGTAGCCGTAGCCGAATTCGACGCGCCAGTTCGGCAGACGGCCGGCCTCGGCGAGATCAACGCTCGCCTGCGATTCGTTGATACGTTGCTGCAGCACCGCGAGTTCCGGATGGCTGGTGAGATGCGCCAGCACGTCTGCGGCAGTTGGCGACGGCGAGAGCAGCGGTTCTTCGAGCGGCACGGGTCGACGGGCCGATGCGCCGATCCATCGTTCGAGCCTGAAGCGCGCTTCGTCGGATGTCTGAGCGCGCTGCGCCACCGCGTCACGCAGACGCTCGACGTTCAGGAGTGCCGCGACGTAGTCGGACTGTGTCGCGGTACCGGATCGCGCTTCGATCGCCGCCGCTTGCGCCTGCAATTGCGCTGCGTCGAGCGTCTCGGTCGCGATCCGCTTAGCCGATTCGGCGCGCCAGCAGTCGAGCCACGCAAGCGATGCGTCGCGACGGATCGACAGTTCCGCCAGGCGTCGTTCGTCGGCCAACCGATCGGCTTCGCGTAAGCGTTGCTCGCCGCGCAATCGGCGCTTCGCGGCGCGCGGAAATTCCTGGCTGACGCCGACCACGAGTTGCGTGTCGCTATCGTTGCTCAACGAATACGCTTCGCGTGTGTTGATCGGCAGATCGCGAATGCCGCCGAACAACTGCGGATCGGGCAACTGCTCGGACGACACAGATGCTTCGCGCGCGGCGCGCGTCTGCGCGTCGAGACTCGTCAGTAGCGGTTGCTGTTGCACCGCGAGAGCTGCCGCTTCGGTCAGATCGAGTGATTGAGTCGACCCGGATACCGACGCGTGAGCCACGGCTGCGATCGTGAATGCAATGAATACGGTGCCGGTCGCACGCCGGCGCACGCGGTTGGGAGAACTGCCGAACTGACGCATATGCACCTCGAAATGACGCAAAGGAATTGCGGCGAATGCCGCTTCGTCAAATGCAGCCGGATGACCGGCGAGGTGTCGGGCTTAAAGGCGCAAACGCGCCGTGCGTAGATACAGGCGGGACGGGGAGAGCTTCAGCGCATCGTTGGAAAGCGGTGGTGGACGCGCCGCAACGGCGAATGTCGGAACGACCGTTGCAAGCGTTGCGATCGCGATGATGGTCGGGGTGTCGTGGCTCGCGCGCTTCAGCGTCGGCTGGTCGCCGCTGATACCGGCGAACGCCTTGTCGCTGACTTCAACAACAACGTCGCAGCACGCGGCTTCAGGCGCGTCGTGTCGCGTCGGCGCGCGGTGTTCGGTGTGGCCGGGGCAACAGCAGTGCTCGACGACCTGGCCGTTCATCATCGAGCAGACCAGCACGGCGCGCGCCTGCGCGAACGGCGTGGTCAGCAGCAGAAGAACGATGACAGCTTTCTTGAACATGGGCCTTAGCTTAGTCGATCACCGGGCCGAAAATGAGGTTCGTGTCGAGAAATCTAGGTCAGATTGCGGCGGGACCCGTGGTCGCAATGCGGCGACTCAATTGTGGCGCGGCGCCACTGGCTGCACCCACGCAAGGCGGGTGTCGGAGAATGCGTCGTAGGTCGGCTCGAATCGCTCCGGTGCATCGAGGCTGCCCGCGGAGACATCGACGATCTCCGGATGACCTGTATTGACGCAAGCGACGTGGGTGCCGCACGCAGAGCAGAAGTAACGGGTACCGGTTGCGGACGATTCCATCTGTGCCGGCTTCGCCGTCAGATATCGGAACTTGTCCACCGGAACGACCAGCCAGGTCACATATGGTGCGGCATGGACGCGCCGGCACATCGTGCAATGGCAGTTTGCCGACAGGTAGCTGGTGTCCTCCATCGCGTAGCGGACTTTCCCGCAGAAGCAGCCGCCTTCGATCATGGGGCTGCGCCGCTCAACGTTGCGAATGCGGTGTTCGAACGGGAACGCCGAGCGACAGCGATTGCACCGTGGCGATAGGCGGAATGCGTCGGAGTTCGCCGACCGCGCCTCGCACGACGGATGTTGCCGACCTGAAGAACAGCGTCGCCAATGCGGCGCCTACGATGATGTCGGGCCACGCCGATCCGAGCATCCATACGCCGACGGCCGCGCCTAGCACCGAAACGTTGGCGATGATGTCGTTGCGCGAGCACAGCCACACCGAGCTCATGTTGATGTCGTCGCTGCGATGTCGCCACAACAGCGCCAGACACAAACCGTTGGCGGCGAGTGCTAGCAGACCAATACTGCCGATCAGTTCGACCACCGGCGCGTCCGGGTGCAGCGTTTTGTAGACCGCCTGCGCGAGAACCATCATGCCGAATGCAGCCATGATGCTGCCTTTGAGCAAGGCGGAAAGCGCCTTCTCGCGCGCGCCATGTGCGACTGCGTAGATGCTGAAACCGTAAACCAACGCATCGCCCAGCATGTCGAGCGAATCGGCAATCAGGGAGACGGAGCCCGCGGCGATACCGGCGGCGAGTTCCACGCCGAACATTGCGGCGTTGATCACGAGCACGACCTTCAGCGTGGACGTCTGTTTCGTTTTCAGCGCCTCGATCTGGCAGGCTTTGTCGTTGCAACAGTCGGTCATAGTGGAGCGAGCCTGAGGAAATAGCGGTTGCCGGTCAAGCGTTTCAGCGAAGCGCTTCGGTTCGGCAGATCGTACCTTCATTGGGGTGCTTCAGCGCGGCGCAAAGGGTTGTGTTAGCAGTGAACGGAGTCTCTGCTCTGCGTCGGAACGAAATGCCTGTAGGCCGATCGGCATCGTGCGCGGATCGCCTCGCGGAGTTGCTCGATAGCTGTTGAACAGACGATCCCACCACAGCAGCAGGAAGCCAAAGTTGGTGTTGTGCTCGTCGCGCTCGACGGAGTGGTGCACCCGGTGCACGTCCGGCGTGACGATCATCTTGCGCAAGAGCGCGTCGACGCGGGGTGCGATGCGTACATTGGAGTGTTCAAACAGCGATGCGGAACTCAGCAGCGCTT
>JANLUG010000901.1:0-3975 GCA_031363335.1 Gammaproteobacteria bacterium | reverse complement strand
CCCCCGAGTGGGAGAGACATCGAGACGTCAACAACCCGCCGTGATGTCCCAACAAGTCAACAGCCGGTGCCAGGCACCGTCTGTTGACTTGTTCATCGGTTCACCCGCTACGGGCAACACCATCAATTCAAGGTGGATACGCTGCGATCAGGTGGCGGTGGGGGCTTGATTGGCCGTCCCCTTACGGGACCCAGTGGCGCCATGGATGGCGCCGTTCGGAGCGCCCAGGGACGGCTCGAGCGTGTCCAGCGCATCAAGCCTCCACTTTCACCGTGCTACAAGCGCCGTCCACCCTCAGCGAGATCGTTGGCGCAACACCAATACGATCGTCGCCGCGACGAGATACGGCACCGTCAGCGCCAGCAAACCGGCCTGGAAACTGCCGGTGTAATCCTTCGCCAATCCCCACGCGTAGGGGCCGATGAACGAGCCGACCATGCCGATCGAGCCGATCGCCGCAATGCCGCCGGCCGCCGCGCGGCCGCGGAAAACGTCGCTTGGAATGAGATGAATCACCGCCTGGATCGCATTGCCGAAGATGATGGTCGCCGCGTAGGCGAGCACGACGACCCACGGCGTCACCGATAGCCCCATCGCGAGGAACGCGAGCGCCATCCCCACCAGAAATACCGCAACGTGGCCGTGGCGCTCGCGACGGCGATCCGAATACCAGCCGGCAGTGATCATGCTCACCGCGCCGAATACGGAAATTCCGGCGATCAGGAATCCGATCCCGGTCGCATCGAGATGCGTAACACCCTGCAGCACCATCGGCGCCGACAGGCTGAACGCATACGCGGCGCCGAGGATGCACATCCCGCAGATACCCAGCAGCAAGACGCGTGGATCGACGAGCGCGCGCATCACGCCCATGTCGCGCGACACGCCGGGCAATCGGTCATCCGCCGCCAGCTTGTGCGCGATCCAGTCGCGTTCGGCCTGTGTGAGCCAGCGCGCCTCAGCGGGGCTGTTTGGCAACGCCAACAGAATCACCACGCTCAACACGATGGCTGGAAGACCTTCGACGAGAAACAACCATTGCCACCCCGCCAGACCCCACTGGCCCTTCAGACCCAGCAGCATTCCCGCGAGGCTTCCCATCAACACCGAACTCAGCGGCAGGGCCACATAGAAGCGACTGATCGCACGGCCGCGTTCGTGCGCCGGAAACCAGTGCATCAGATAGAACACGACGCCGGGGAAGAAGCCGGCTTCAGCCGCGCCAAGCAGAAAACGCATCACGTAGAACTGAGTAGGCGTCTTTACGAACATCATGCCGACCGCAAGCAACCCCCCACGTGAACATGATTCGCGCGATCCAGCGCCGCGCACCGAACCGCATCAGCATCATGTTCGACGGCACTTCGCACAGCGCGTAGCTGAGGAAGAACAGGCCGCCGCCGAGCCCGTACACAGTGTCGCTGAACTGCAGATCGCGGTTCATCTGCAGCGCCGCGAAGCTGATGTTGATGCGGTCCATATAGGCGATGCCGTAGCCGAGCCCGATCAACGGCAGCAATCGCCAGGTCGCTTTGCGCAGCGCGCTGCGGCCCACGGCGTCGCTGGATCGCGCCTCTGCAATCTCGTCAGCCAATGTGGCTTCGTTCACTTCTAAAAACTTCCCGAAATAGTTGGGTCAGCCACTTGACGCGCCTCATCACCCACGGTGATCTTCTACGAATCGGGAACGAACAACGAGGGAAAACGCATGAGCAAGACGAAAGAACTCGACAAGGGCGATCCACGCGAACTCGGATTCTCACCGGAACGGCTGAACCGCATAGGCAAGACGATGGATGCCGCGGTTGCCGCGCGCTCAATACCGGGCACGGTCACGCTGGTCGCGCGCAAAGGCAAGGTCGTGCACACGCACGTCACCGGAAAGCTCGATCTCGAGCGCGACGCGAAGCTTTCGATCGACAGCCTGTTCCGCATGTACTCGCAAACGAAGCCGGTAACGGCGGCGGTGCTCATGACGCTGTTCGAAGAAGGCGCATTCCTGCTCGACGAACCGGTCTCGAAATGGATCCCGGAGTTCGCGAATCCGAAAGTCGTCGCATATCAACAGGCGAACGAACGCGTCCGCGGCCGCACCGTCGCGGGCATCGAAGCGGCGCGCCGCGAGATCACGATTTTCGATCTGCTGACGATGACATCCGGGGTGGCATCGATGTCGCGCACTCCCGCGGCGCACTGGCCGACGCTGAAGGGCGCGTGGGAAGGCTCCGGCTTCGCACCGGGCGACACGCGCTTCAACGATCCGACCAACGACTACGACGACATGGTGCTCGCGCTCGCGCAAAACCCGCTGCACTCGCATCCGGGCGACACGTGGCAATACGGTTCCGACTTCGACGTGCTGACGCTGTTTCTGACGCGCGTATCCGGCATGAGTCTCGACGCGTTGTTCCAGGAGAAGATCCTCGGGCCGCTCGGCATGCGCGATTCGGCGTTCTATTGCTCTGAGGCGGACCTTGGTCGCCTGGTAACCGATCATCAATGGGATGTGAACGGCCGACTCGTGATTCGCGATCGACCGGAGACCACCGAAAAAGCAGGCCGCAACAACCGCCGCCTGGTGTCGGGCAACGGCTTGTTCGGCGGCTTGCTGTCCACGCCGTGGGATTACGCGCGCTTCGCGCAGATGCTCGCGAACGGCGGCGACCTCGACGGCGTGCGCATTCTCGGCCGCAAATCCGTCGAACTGATGTCCACCAACCACATCGGCGATCGTTGCATCGACCTCGCCGTCGGACCGAACTACGGCTTCGGTTTCGGCGTATGCGTTCGCAAAGGGATCGGCGGCAGCTATATGCCCGGATCACCCGGCACGTTCGGCTGGGGCGGCGCAGCCGGCACCTGGTTCTTCGTCGATCCGGTCGAAGAGCTGGTAGGGCTCTTCTTCACGCACGTGTTCGGCTACCAATTCCTGCCGACGGCGGATCTGTTCGAACGCTTCGAAAAGATGACCTACGAAGCGCTCGTCTGACGTCTGGTTCGCGACGGTGCGGGGGTGGCAAGCGCCGACACCAGATGAACGCGCGTCTTCCTTCAGATCAGGAAAATGAATTTGGCTGATGTAGGGGCTTTACCGCAAGATACGTCCGTCCAAACATCAGAAAGAGAGAGGGAGAGTTCATGGCTATCGATTTCGCAATACCCGCCGAAGCACAGGCCTTGCGCGTGCGCATCCGCGCCTGGGTACACGACGAATGTATGCCGGCCGAAAAACGGCTGATTGCAGGCGAAGACTACAAAACAATTCTCGGTGAACTGCGCAAGAAAGCGCGCGCACAAGGGCTCTGGTGTCCGTTCATTCCGAAGGAATACGGCGGAATGGGTCTTGGACCGCTCGCGAATGCGCTCGTGCAGATGGAACTCGGCGAGAGCTATCTCGGCGCCCTGTCGATGAACACGCAGGGCCCCGACGACGCCACGATGATGACGTTGCTCGAACACGGCACGCCGCATCAGAAAGAGAAATTCCTGAAGCCGCTGCTGAACGGCGAGAAGCGCATCTGTTATTCGATGACGGAGAAAGCCGCAGGTGCGGACGCCACCGGCATGCAGACGCGCGCCGAACGCAAAGGCAACGATTTATACGTTCTGAACGGCGAGAAGTGGTTTTCGTCCGCTGCAAGCGTCGCCGACATCGCGCTGGTAATGGCGAAGACCGATCCGAATGCGCCGCGTCACAAACAGTTCTCGACGTTCCTCGTCGAACTGCCGAACCCTGGCTACAAGATCAAGCGCGACATTCCGACGATGGCGATGGAAGGTCCGCTGTCGCACATCCTCGGCGGCGGCCACTCCGAGATCGACATCAAAGATCTCGTGGTGCCGGCGGAGAACCTGCTCGGTGGCCAGGGCCAGGGCTTCAACATGGGCCAGCATCGGCTCGCGTACGGACGCCTGCGGCACGGCATGCACAACGTGGCGATGGCGCAACGCGCCCTCGACATGGCGGCGAAGCAC
>JANLUG010000894.1:0-5483 GCA_031363335.1 Gammaproteobacteria bacterium | reverse complement strand
GCCACGGCATCGAGTAGTTCTCCGCCTCGAGCGACGTCAGCACGCGCATCCGCAGCTGACCGCTCTGCCGCAGCGCCTGGAACAACCCGATGGAGGTCGCGTCCATCACGTGGCCTTCGTAAATCGTCGTGACGCCGAGCTTGTGATAGTTCTCGATGCCTTCCAGCGTGGCCGGCACGGCGATCTCCGGCTTCAGCAGCGGCATCCGACCGAGCAATTCATCCATGTACGGATCGCCGGTGTAGTAGGTATTGACGGGCCCGCTGAGGCGCCCGGTCGGTTCGCCGCGCGCGTCCTTTTCGATCCACACATTGCTCTGCCGGTTCGGCGTAGACGCGTCGATGCCGAGCGCTTTCAATGCAGCGGAGTTGAATACGCAGATGTTCGGGGTGGTCGGTCCCCACGCCTGCAGCCACACGGGATGATTCGGCGCGGCGCGATCGAGCACGTGCCGATCGGGCAGCACGTGTTCCGCGAGATCGCGCCACGACCGCCGGATGAAGTAGTGCGGCTCGCCGATCGGCGTTGCCATGATCCAGTCGCCCGGCGGCGTCGTTGAGGCGCGCGCGCGTATGCGGGCGACGATGTCGTCGTGCGACGCGGCGTCCCACAGTTTGACGAGCGGATACTCGAGCACCGCGAAGTGAAACAGATGCGGATGCGTGTCGACGAATCCCGGCAGCACCGTCGCGCCGTCGAGATCCACGAACCGCGCGCCGGCACCGGCCACAGAGCGCATGTCGGCGTCGGTGCCTGTTGCAACGACGCGACCCTCGCGCACCACCACCGCGGACGCAGACCCGTTTCCCGTCATCGGATGAACGCGCCCGCCTCTATAACAAATCGTTTCGCTCATGCTCACACCTCGAACCCGAGTATTGCGCGAAGGCGCGTGCGCGGGGAAGCTGTACGGAAATACCGGCGAGTTGCCATGAACCCATCCGAATCACCGATCCGCCTGACCCAGTTCAGCCACGGCGGCGGCTGTGGCTGCAAGATCGCGCCCGGCGTGTTGCGCGACTTGCTTGCGCACGGGTCGTTGGGCGTTTTGCCGAAGCAGCTGCTCGTCGGCATCGAGACCTCCGACGACGCGGCTGTGTATCGGTTGAACGACGAACAAGCGATCGTCGCGACCACCGACTTCTTCATGCCGATCGTCGACGATCCGTTCGATTTCGGGCGCATCGCCGCCACGAACGCGATCTCCGATGTGTACGCGATGGGCGGCACGCCGCTGTTCGCGCTCGCGCTCGTCGGCATGCCGATCAACCAGCTGCCGATGGAAACCATCCGCGCCGTTCTGCACGGTGGCGAATCGGTTTGCGCGGCAGCCGGCATCCCGGTGGCGGGCGGTCACAGCATCGACTCGGTGGAACCCATCTACGGGCTCGTCGTGATCGGACTGGTGCACCCCGATCGCGTCAAGCGCAACGCCGGCGCGAAGCCCGGCGACGTACTGGTGCTCGGCAAAGGATTGGGCGTCGGCATCCAGAGCGCCGCGCTGAAGAAGGGCGAACTCGACGCCGCGGGTTATGCGGCCATGCTTGCGAGCACGACGAAACTCAACACGCCGGGCATGAAGCTCGCGCACATCGCCGGCGTTCACGCGCTCACCGACGTCACCGGTTTCGGTCTGCTCGGTCATCTGCTGGAAGTGTGTCGCGGCTCCGGCGTCGGCGCGGTGCTGCAATACGCCGACGTGCCGCTGCTGGCCGGTGTGAAAGCGCTGCTCGCCGCCGGCTTCAAGACCGGCGCATCGCCGCGCAACTGGGCCGGCTATGGCGAAGGCGTAGACCTCGGCAAATATGGCGACGACGCAAAAGCGCTTCTCACCGACCCGCAGACGAGCGGCGGCCTGCTCGTGGCGTGTGCGCCGGACTCGGTGCGCGAGGTGTTAGCGCTGTTTCGCGCCGACGGATTCGATGACGCGGCGGTGATCGGCGAGATCGTCAGCGGTCCATCGCGGGTGACGCTGCGCTAGCTGCTTCGCGCATCTGCAGGCGCCGCCGCAGAAACTCCACCAACAGCGAAACAACCGATATGCAGACACAACAGCAGAAAGGCGCGGCGTTTCTGGCGCTGCACCGTCAACCGACCGAATTCATCGTCGCGAATGCGTGGGACGCGACGGCATCCTGCGCAACGCGGCCGATATCGTCGCCGCGACCGAGCTGCCGGTCAGCGCGGATCTGGAGAACGGTTTCGGGCACAGCGCAGAAGCAGGCGCCGACGTGCTGTATGCACCGGGGCTCACGAAGGAGGCAGACATCCGCTCGATCGTGCAGTCAGTGGACCGGCCGGTGAACGTGGTGATGGGTTTGATGAACTCACCGTTCGACGTGGCAGCGTTGTCGAGGATCGGCGTCAAACGCATCAGCGTGGGCAGCGCGCTGGCGCGCCTCGCGTATGGCGCCCTTCATGATGCAGCAGCGGAAATGATCGACCACGGAACGTTCCGATATGCAGACCGCGCGGCGCCCTACGGCTTACTCAATGGCCTGTTCGCGCCGCGCGGCTGAGTATCGAAACCAGATCGAAGCTAAGCGCGCCGGCGCAGGCGCACCATGCCTAATGCGGCCAGGCCGAGGCCGAGCAGCGTCAACGTGCCGGGCTCCGACACGCGGCTGACGGACACGTTGTCGAGAATGAAGAACGACGGCCGGTCGCCGTGCGTGAACGACAGCAGCGTCGTGCCCGACGTCGCAACGAAGTTGAGGGTGTAGTGCAGAAAGCCCTGCGCGGGTGCGTCGACAAGCGACAACAACGTGTCGCCACCGGCCGTGACCAGCAACGAGTTCGGGGTGCTCACGCCGAGGTACGTACCGATCGCCAGATAGAAGTCGACCGCGTGGGCCTCGCCCGCCACCGTGTCGACGGATTGCGAAATGACGCCGCCGCCATTCGCCGTTCCCAGATAGGCGGCATAAGCGCCGTCATACGGACCCGGATCCAGGTCGTATCCGTAACAGCCGCCGGTTGCGCCGGAAAACCCGGAGCCCACGCCGGAACACGTCAGACCCGACGTCGTCCAACCGGAAAACGATCCGGATTCGAACGTGCCGTTGACGATCGGCGCCGCCACAGCGGTTCCACTCAGGGCCAGCAAACCTGCGGCCAGAAATGGCAATAACTTCTTCTTCTGTATCATGTCGACTGATCTCCAGGTCCGGCCGCAGGGTTTGCGACCGCATTGGAGACAGCAAAGCAATATGCGTTCCAGATTTACTAACGTGATTTATTTCAATAGCTTGCGTAACTTACTTACATTTACAAGCATGCGACTGTCAAATATTCCGACGCTGCGCGATGCGCTTTACGCCGTCTCAACGGCCATCAACAGCAGCGCTGAACCCCGTTCCATTTCTGCCGCTGTTGTTCGAGATAGAAGGCACGCCGATCGAGCAGCGGTTCGTCGCGATGCCGCTCGGCGTGGTGTGCCAGGTAGCGGTCGTACGCGTCGTCGTCGGCGACGGTTCGCAACAATCGCCACATCCGCATCAGGCGGTGTCTCATGCGCGCACCGCTCCACGCACCCCTGCGGAGTCGTCGGCGCCGATCGCGACATATCGCGCTTCGCTCGAAGGCATCACCGGCCGCCCGTTCGCCACGCGCCAACAGACGCGCACCGCATCCGCAATGATCAGCCACAGGATCGCGGCGAAGAACACCGTGAGCACGGCGTCGAGTTTCAGATTGAAGATCAACTGCGGCGCCACCGCGGCCTGCTTCGCCGGCAGCAACCCGGCAGCGAGTTTCGCGGCGAGATCGTTCGCACCGGCGATGAAACCGATGCGAGGCTCTACTGCGAAGATCTTCTGCCACGCGGCGGTGGACGTGATGATCGCGAGCCACGCGAGCGGAACGCCGGTGACCCACGCATAACGCAACTTGCCCTGCTTCACGATGATCGCGGTCGCCACCGACAACGCGATGGCCGCGAGCATCTGATTCGCGATGCCGAACAACGGCCACAGGATGTTCACGCCGCCGTTTGGATCGATCACGCCGATGTACAGGAAGTAACCCCAGCCGCATACCACGATCGCGCTCGAGATCAGCACCGACGGATACCACGACGTCTGGCCCATCGGCTTCCAAACGTGGCCGAGAAAGTCCTGCAACATGAATCGGCCGACGCGCGTGCCGGCATCGAGCGTCGTCAGAATGAACACCGCTTCGAACATGATCGCGAAGTGATACCAGACGGCGAGGAAACGATCGCCGAAAGCGGACGAGAAGATTGTCGCCATACCGACCGCGAGCGACGGCGCGCCGCCGGTCCGCGCGAACAAACTGGTTTCGCCCATCTCGGACGCGAGCGCGTGCATCTGGTCCGCGGTCACCGGGAATCCCCATGATGAAATCGTCTGCACCGCGGCTTCGGCCGTCGTGCCTACAAGTCCGCCCGGGCTGTTGATCGCGAAGTACACGCCCGGTTCGAGCAGCGTCGCCGCAATCAGCGCAATCACTGCAACAAACGATTCCAGCATCATGCTGCCGTAGCCGATCGGCCGCACGTCGAGTTCATTGCCGATGAGTTTCGGCGTGGTGCCGCTCGATACGAGCGCGTGAAATCCCGAGATCGCGCCGCACGCGATGGTGATGAATACAAACGGGAAGATCTTGCCGCCGAACACCGGCCCGGTGCCGTCGATGAACTGCGTGACGGCCGGCATCTTGATCTGCGGGTGCATCCACACTACGGCCACCGCCAACAGAACCACCGTGCCGATTTTCAGGAACGTCGACAGATAGTCGCGCGGCGCCAGCAGCAACCACACCGGCACGATCGCCGCGATGAAGCCGTACCCCATCACGAACCAGGCGAGCGACAACGAGTCGAGATCGAAGAGCCTTGCGAGCGCCGGCCGTTCGTTGAGCCAGCCGCCGCCGACCACCGCGAACATCAGCAGACTGAAACCGAGGATCGATGCTTCGATCACCCGCCCCGGTCGGATGTTGCGCAGATAAAGGCCGATCAGAATCGCGATGGGAATCGTTGCAAACACGGTCGAGGTGGCCCATGGGCTGTGCTGCATCGCATTCACGACCACGAGTCCGAGCACCGCGATCAGGATGACGAGAATCATCAACGTGCCGATCATCGCGGCGTACCCGCCGATAGGCCCCAGTTCGTCGCGCGCCATCTTGCCGAGGCTGCGGCCGTCGCGGCGCGTCGACAGGAACAGGATCGTCATATCCTGCACACAACCGCCGAGCACCCCGCCAATCAGAATCCACAACAGGCCGGGCATGTAGCCGAACTGCGCGGCGAGCGTCGGGCCGATCAACGGACCTGGACCGGCGATTGCTGCGAAGTGGTGGCCGAACACGATCCAGCGATTGGTCGGCACGAAGTCGCGGCCGTTGTTCAGCCGTTCGGCCGGCGTCGCGCGCGTGCCGTCGAGCGTCAGCACCCGCGCAGCGACCCACGCGCTGTAGAAGCGATAGCCGAGCGCGTAGACGCACACGGCGGCCACGAT
>JANLUG010000400.1:0-2931 GCA_031363335.1 Gammaproteobacteria bacterium | reverse complement strand
CACCCGTCGTCGTTGGAAAGGCGCCGTACGAAGCGCTGCAGATCGATCGTGAGCGCAAGCGCGCGCAGGAAACGCTCGCCAAGTTCGTCAAGCTGCAGATCAAACTCGACGAGGAAATGCACGTACGCAATTGGGGCGCGGAAGCATTCGATGCCGCGCAGCAACTCGCGAACGACGGCGACGCGCTGTTCACGCAGCAGAAGTTCGACGAAGCGATGGTCAACTACGATGCTGGCATCGTCGCGCTGGAAACGCTGCGTCAGCAAGGCGAGGCACGGTTCAACGACGCGCTGAACGAGGCAATCCTGGCCGTCGATCGACGTGACGCCGCCGCGGCGGAAGCGGCATATGTCATTGCAACCACGGTGTATCCGGGTGATGCGCGGATCGCCGAAGGCCGCAGTCGCGTGCAACGCCTGCCGCAGATCATCGAACTCTTCGCCGATGCCGACCGCGCAAAAGAACGCGGCGATTGGCGCACGACGCTCGCGAAATACCGCGCAATTCAGTCGCTCGATCCGAAGACGCAAGGTTTGCAGGGTCCGCTGAGTGACGCACAGTCGCGCGTTGCCGATTTCGACTATCAAGGCACGCTCTCCACCGGATACGCGGCGCTCGAAGCCGGCAACTATGACGCCGCCAAGAGCGCATTCGATGCCGCGCTTCGCCAACGGCCCAACGATGCCGCGGCACGCGACGGCATGAGTCAGGTCGAACAACGATCCACCTTGAGCAGCATCGAGCAGTACCATCAGAAAGCGCTGCGTGACGAAGCCGACGACCGTTGGGCCGACGCGGTAGCGAGTTATCAGAAGGTTCTTGCAGTGGACGCATCGATCAAGTTCGCGATGGACGGTCGCGCCCGCGCCGGCGCTCGCGCCGATCTCGATCGAAAATTGAACGCGGCGCTGGCCGATCCCGGCTCGCTGTCATCGGATGCGACCTACGCCGACATCAACGCGCTGTATCAGAGCGCAACGAAGATTGCCGATCCCGGTCCACGGCTTACCGACCAATTGGCTCGCCTCGGACAAGCGCTGACCCTCGCGCGCGAACCCGTTGCCGTAACGCTGACGTCGGACTCCGCAACCGAAGTGACGATTTCGCAGCTCGGCGCGCTAGGCAAATTCGCCCGCAAGGAAATCCAACTTCGGCCGGGGCGCTACGTGCTGATCGGCAGCCGCGACGGCAAACGCGATGTACGGCGCGAACTGATGGTCGTGCCGCAGATGGCGCCCGTGGAAATCGTTTGTATGGAAGCGATCTGACCGTGTCAGCCGACGAGCAACTGATACGCCCCGCGACGTTCACGCCGACGCGCGACGACCTGCAGGGCCGTTCGTGGATCGCCGAGCATCGCGTGCAGCTCATCTCGACGTTGGTGTTGTTGGCGGTTGCCTGGTTCGTCTGGTTCATCTTCACGGCTAAATCCGTGCAGCTCGTGTTCGACCCACCGAATGCGAGCGCATCGATCAGCGGTGGATTCGATCTGACCCTCAGTGGGGTCTACGTTCTGCGCGAAGGCAGCTACCAATTGCGGGCGACGGCCGAAGGATATGAGCCGCTCGATGCGCCGTTGAACATCGGCGAAGCGCGCAATCAAGCGTATACGTTTGCGCTGACGCCGCTGCCCGGCCGCATCGATTTCGACGCGACTCCCGCGGCCGCGGAAGTGTGGATCGACGGCGCTTCCGTCGGCACGACGCCGCTCAAAGCGGTCGACGTCGCCGCCGGCGAACACAAGGTCAGCTTCCGAAACGCGCGCTACCTGTCGCAGGACATGGCCATCACCGTCGAAGGCAAGCGTGCGGCGCAGGCCTTCTCCGCAACGCTGGTTCCGAACTGGGCGACCATTACGATGGCGTCGGCACCGGCCGGTGCGACGGTCTTCATAGACGATCAGGAGATCGGTGCAACGCCCGGTGCGTTCGAAATCGTCGCGGGCGTTCACGAGCTGCGCCTCAAACACGCCGGATTCAAAAGCTGGCGTACGCGTCTCGAAGTGGCGGCCACGCAGGATCAGACATTGCCCGACGTTCAACTCGAAGCAGCCGACGGCCTCGTCGCGATCACATCGAAGCCGGCAGGCGCAGGAGTGACATTGAACGGTTCGTATCGCGGTGAGACGCCGCTCGAAGTGGCGCTCACACCCGGAACGCGCTACGACGTGCGCATCACGCGCGCCGGATTCGAAACCGCCAAGCGGCAGGTGCAGGTGCGACCCAACGAAGAACAGTCGATCCAGGTCGAACTGGCGCCGTTGATGGGCCGCGTGTCGATCCAGGCGGAACCGAGCGGCGCCGAGATCTTCGTCGACGGCGTATCGCGTGGCACCGGCAACCAGATGTTGACGCTCCCCGCGCGCCCTCAGTCGCTCGAGGTGCGGTTGCCGAACTACGCGTCGTACAACGCGAAGTTCACGCCGCAGCCCGGCTTGACGCAGGAGATCAACGTACGCCTTCTAACCGTGGCGGAAGCACGCCAGCAGGCGATGAAGCCGCGCGTAACGGCCGCCAACGGCCAGACTTTGGTATTGCTGACACCTGGAAAATTCAGCATGGGCAGTTCGCGCCGCGAGCCCGGACGACGCGCCAACGAAGCGATGCGCGACGCGACGCTGACGCGTGCGTTCTATCTGTCGACCACGGAAGTGTCGAATGCACAGTTCAAGAAGGTCGACGCCAAACACGAAACCGGCGTGTACGAAGACCAGAAACTGAACAACGACGATCAACCCGTCGCGAAGGTCACATGGCTCGAAGCGGCGTTGTATTGCAACACGCTATCGCAGCGCGATCGCTTACCACCGTTCTACAGGACGGAAGGCGACAAGGTGATAGGTATCAACAAGACGGCGACCGGTTATCGATTGCCGACCGAAGCCGAGTGGGAGTGGGCCGCGCGGACGAGCCCCGGCACCACGGCCGAAAA
>JANLUG010000810.1:0-3660 GCA_031363335.1 Gammaproteobacteria bacterium | reverse complement strand
GTGCGGTTTCTGAATGGGCTTGGGCCAGACGTTGACGTTGCGCAGCTTCGTGTACTTGCCGTTGAAGTGAAACGGACCTTCGCGCGTCCACGCCTGTTTGATCAGGTTGTGCGCTTCGTAATATCGGGGCCGCGTTTGCGTCGGCGTGATGCCGTAGCAATGCGCGACATCCATCGGCGAACCGACCGGCATGCCGGCCACCACACGTCCACCACTGAGGCAATCGATGAACGCAATCTCTTCGGCGACACGAATCGGCGGGTTGTACAACGGCAGCGTGTTGCCGAGGATCACGATCGCCTGATCTTTTGTACTCTTCGCGAGGTAGTAGCCGGTCTGACTCGGTGATGTCGGAAATCCGTAACCGTTCTGATGATGCTCGTTGGTACCGACGCCGTCGTAGCCGAGGCTCGCTGCGTAGTCGAGTTCGTCGAGGTTCCAGTTCAGGTACTGATGCACCTTCTGCGGATCGCATAACTCGTCGGATGGAGGCGTCACCCAGACGCTCTCGTAACGGTCTTCGAAATCCTTCGGCAGATCGCGATAGCCCTGCATGTGGAACCAGATGAACTTCATGCCGCTCTCCCAAGCCCGAGATATAAAGTGGACACAAGCTTATCCTACGGCGCCGACCCACGCGCACTCCCGGGAGACTCCATGTCCGCAGCCAGACCCGAACGTGTCCACACGGATCGCTTCTGGTCGTATCTGCGCGGCAAAGAAATCGACTTCGTCCCTTCGGGCGCACTGCGCTGGTGGCTGCTCGGGCTGATCGTGCTCGGCTGGGCGGTTGAGCAGTACGAAGGACTCAAGACCGGTCCGGTGCTCGTCTACGTCCTCGCGGAGTTCGGCAAATCGCTCACCGACTGGGGTTATGTCGCGGCGTGCGCCGGGCTCGTCTACAGCGTGGGCGCCGTGTTGTTGAGTCGCGCCGCCGATCGTTTCGGCCGCCGGCCGCTGATGATCTGGCCCGTCGTCTGTTACGCGGCAATCTCGGTCTGTGGCGCACTCGCCCCGAGTTTTATCGTGCTCGCGTGCCTGTCGATGGCCGGCAGCTTCATGATGGCCGGCATGAATCCGGCGGTGCACGCGGCGTCGCGCGATCTAACGCCTCGGATGGGGCGCGCGATGGTGTATTCGTGGGTATCGCTTGCGTTCACGATCGGCGCGTTGATGTCGACCGCGGTCGCCGCTCGCACGTTGCCGATCTGGCCGGGGTGGCGCTCGCAGTATTGGATTGCGGCGGTGCTGGGTGCCGTCACCGCACTGATCATCTTTGCGTTCTACCGGGATCTGTCGGCGCGCATCCGCGGCCGCGTCGTGCATGCCGTGGATGTCGTCGAAGCAACGCCAGTTGCAGCGTCGAATCCGTACGAGGAAGGCCGTGCGATTTATCGCAGCCCGAGGCTTTGGGTGTTGTCGTTCACGATCGTGTTCTGGTCGCTGACGTACGTGACGGTATCCGGCTACGTGCCGACGTATCTCACTCAGAACTACCACATCGATCCGGCGCGCGCGGCCGGCATCACGTCGTACTTCTGGATCGTGTTCACGTGCAGCGTGTTTTTATCCGGCTGGTTGTCGGACCGACTGCGCGTGCGCAAGACGATTACCGCGTTCGGCGGCATCACCACGGGCGCCTGTTTTCTGATCGGCGCGCAGCTTCCGGTCGGCACGCCCGACGCAACGCTTGCGCTCGTGTGGTCGATGACCGGTTTCTTCGCGGGCTTCATCTATCCGGCGTGGTGCGCGATCTACTCAGAGACCGCGGAGGTGATCAGTCCGCACGGCGTCGGTCGCGCATTCGGCATCACCGCCACGCTCGCGCCGATCTCCGGCCTGTTCCTGAATCTCGGCTTGCCGCGCGTCGTCGCTGCATACGGATGGCCGACGTGGATGATGGTGGCCGGGTTCTGTTGTTTCGGTGCGGCCGTGCTCGTATCGTTCGGCGAAGGTCCATGGTGGGTACCGAGCGCGGATCGCGCGCGCCTCGTCACTCGAATGGCAAACGCAGAATAGCTTCCCCAACAAATGGCCCACGTCTTCCTCTCATACGCCGCCGAAGATCGCCCCCGGGTCGAGCCGTTGGTGCGGGCCATCGAAGCCAGCGGCCTCACCGTCTGGTGGGACCGCCGCATCGGTATGGGATCGAGTTTCGACGTCGTGATCGAACGCGAGCTCGACGCTGCGTCGTGCGTTGTCGTCGTCTGGTCCGTGCACTCGATCGCTTCGGAGTGGGTTCGCAGCGAAGCAAACGAAGGTGCAGAACGCGGCATCCTTGTTCCGGTGCAGATCGACGATGTGCGGCCCCTCTCGCATTCCGACGCACGCAGAGCGCCCTGCTTCCAGGCTGGCCCACGGGCTCCCACGGCGAAACGGTTGCCGAACTGGTTCGCAGCATCCGTGAGGTCGCAGCGAGTCAGTCACCCGAACCGGTCGAGCCACAACACGTCGAAGCAAAACGCGAACAGATCGTCGTGGCCGTGCTGCCACTCGCGGACCGGAGTCCCGAACGCAACATGGCGTACCTTTGCGAAGGGCTTGCGGAAGACCTCATGAACGCGCTGTTTGCCGTGGATGGGCTGCGCGTGCTCGCTGCGACCGATACGTTCCCGTTCAAGGATTCCAGCACGGGTACCGCCGAAATCGGCGCGTCGCTCGGGGCGACCGTGGTGCTCGAAGGCAGCGTGCAGCGCGCGGGTGAACGCCTCGCGATATCGACGCGGCTCGTCGAGGTGTCGAGCGGCGTGACGATCTACTCAGAGCGATGGGTGCGTTCGAACGACGATGTGTTCGATCTGCAAGCGGAGATTGCGCGAAAGGTCGTCGGGGGGTTGCGCTCGAAACTGGGCCTCACGGGAACGGCGCCGCTCGTCGTCGAAAGCCGCGCTCGCAATCCGAGCGCATTCGAGCTCTACGCAGTGTTGCACGGTCCGTCCGAGATCGTTTCGACCGTAGTCTCGGGCGCGCCGCACGTTTTGCAGCGCGCCATTGCCTTGGAATGCGTGATCGCGCTGGATCCGACGTTCGACCGCGCGTACGTCGATCTTGTGCGCTGCTACCTCGGTCTTACGATCGGTTCGGATAAAAGCATGAGCGGCATAGATAACCGCCCCAAGCTGGCGAAGGCGAACGCCGTCCTCGCTCAACTCGAATCGCGCGACCCGAACAATCCGCTGATATTCGACATCCGCGTGCACCTCGAATCCGACATGTCGGCGCTGGCAGACCGGTGCCACTCGATGATGCTACGGGGCGAACGGCTATATCCCTATGCACATCCGACAGGATTGCAGGACGTACGCTCCGGCTACGCACGTGCGCTCGCACACTCCGGTCTGCCTGCTGAAGCGGCCGCATACCTTGCGCAGATCGATCGAGTTAAGGAACCCAATCATTTCGACGACCTGCTGCACGCGGCCGGCTGTCTGGTCGCATGCGGTGAATTCGAAAGGGCAGTGACTATGTGCAGGCGCATTGCCGCCATTGATCCCGATTCGTATGTCGTGGCCCCAACCTGGGAGGTCGTTGCGCGCCTCGCGATGGATGATCTCAACGGCGCGGCGGCTGTTCCACCAGACCTTTTGGAATTTTACGAGTCCTTCACCAGACCCCTGCTGAGCGTCAAACGGGACGGCGCGCGCATCGACGACGCGGCGC
>JANLUG010000804.1:0-2600 GCA_031363335.1 Gammaproteobacteria bacterium | reverse complement strand
CGCACGCTGGAACGGCTCGATCGCCTTGTTCTCGAGGCGCAGCTTCCGGACCGCATCGGCCGCTTGAGGGCGGTGCAGACTGAACGTCTGACGTATCGGATCGTGCGCAGCGCCGAACTCGCGAAGGTCGCGTTGTCCGATTCGGGCCAGACTGGGATCGATCTCGATTATCTCGAGCAAGGTCTCGCCGGCAGCGCCGATCGGCGCGTGTTCGCGCAGGCGTGCGAGCGCCTGCTCGTGCATCTCGAAGGCCTTGTCACTGAATCGGTTACCGCGGCAGGACGTGAACCGGATGTGATCTACCTGACCGGCGGAATGGCCCGCGCGACGATTGTCCGCAACTATCTGGAGCGCAAGTTTCCCGACGCGCGGTTCGTCGACAGCGACCACTTCGCGAGCGTCACGCAGGGGTTGGCGCTGTGGTCGGAGCGATTATTCGGCCGGCCTCGTACCGGTTAGCGCTTTGCTCAATACCCGGCCGTTCCGGTGCGCAGCTTCGACAGAAACTCCTCGTCGAGCGCCTCGTACAGCGCCTTTCCGGGCTTCATCACGAACAGCGGCTCGTTGATGGTCGCCAGCTCGTAACCTTCACGGCGCAGATCGCCCTTCATCAGTTTGAACGTACCCGTCACTTCCATCTCGGGCTGGATGCGCAGGAACACCGGGCGCGCGTAGCTCGGCAGTTCGCGCGCGATGTATGCGGAGAAGTCCGCAGCGTCGAGCTGTGTCAGGCCGGACTTCAGCGTGATCGCCGCCATGCCGGCGCGTCCGTCCGCGTTTGGTATCGAAACGCCGTAGACGTTGCAGAACTGTACCTGTGGATGCTGATTGATGATCTCGCCGACTTCATTCGTCGATACGTTCTCGGAACGCCATCGAAACGTATCACCGACGCGGTCGACGAACTGGTAGTGCTTCTGCCCGATGGTGAAGCCGACGTCCACCTGTCTGATCAAATCGCCCGAGTTGAACCATGCGTCGCCGTCCTTCAGCACCTCGTGCACGATCTTCTTCTGGGTCGCCTCAGCATTCGTATATCCCTCGAACACCTGGGTTTCGTTGATTTCGGCGAGCAGCAGCCCCGCTTCACCTACGGCGACGGGAATACAACGTCCCTCCGAGTCTCGGGTGATTTCGTCGGCATCGACGTCATAGCGCACCAGCGCGATCGTGCTGGCCGTCATACCGATCGTCCGCTCCTTGTTCAGCAGGTTCATGAACGCGACGTTTCCTTCACTCGCGCCGTAGAACTCCGTGATTCGCTTGATGCCGAAGTGTCGCTTGAAATCGAGCCAGATATCCGGCCGCAGACCGTTGCCAACGATTCTCTCAAGGGGATTGTCCGCATCGTCCGCGTGCGACGGCTGGTTCATCAGATACCGGCAGATCTCGCCGATGTAGACGAAGCAGGTCGTGCCGTATTCGCGCGCTTCGTTCAGGAAATTCGACGCCGAAAATTTGCGGCGCACGAACATCGAAGAACCGGACCACAGCGCGGAGCAGAATCCGACCATCAGGCCGGTGCCGTGGTACAGCGGCAGGCATAGATAGAGGCGGTCGTTTTCGTTGCTCTTCAGGCCGAGCCGCCACGTCGTCGCGCCGGTCGCGAGAAAGCGCCGGTGCGATACGACCGCCGCCTTCGGCAGCCCGGTCGTGCCTGATGTGAACAGAAAGGTCGCGTTGTCGCCGAGTTTGATGCGCCGGGTTTCCGGCAGATTTGAACTCGGCGCACCCTCCGCTTCGATGCTGAGGTCCGCGGCCCAGTTCGGAGCGCGGCTTTTACCGGTGTCCGAAACGAACAAATAGTCGCTGCCTTCCTGGAGCGCGAGGTCACCCTTCACGCCGGCGACCGCGTCGCTGAGTTCTTCTCCGAAGATCCATGCCTTCGATTGCGTGACGGAGACGCAGTGGGTGAGCGGTCTACCGCGGAGATTCGTGTTGATCAGCGATACGACGGCGCCGAGTTTGTTGACGGCGATGAGCGTCGCAAGAAACTCGATGCGGTTTTCCATCATCAGGCTGACGATGTCGCCGTGGCCGATGCCGCGCGCTTTCAGCGAATGGGCGAACCGATTGGTGAGTTCGTTGAATTCCTTCCATGTGATCTGGCGGCCTTCGAACAGCAGCATGGTCCGGTCGCCGAAGCGTGCAGCGGTTTCTTCGAGTTTGAGCCCGACGGAATCGAGCGTGTCGAGCGGCCGCGGCGCCAGATGGCGCCGATTGCGCAACACGCCGACGAAATCCTTCAGCGTGAAAAAGTAATCGCGCACGCCCATGCAAAACTCCCCCTCGAAAATTGCACGCGACCATAAGCGACCGGGTTCTCGACGGCAAGCCGCGCCTTGCCAGGTTTCCGACGTTTCGCGATGCTGCGACGTCTCAAACGGTGGAGCGATGCGATGAATCAGTGGCAGATCGGCGGTGTGAAAATCACTCGAGTGGTCGAACTGGAAGTGGCCGGAGGAACGAAGTTCATTCTGCCGGACGCGACACCGGATGCATGCCGCGGCATCGAATGGCTGAAGCCGCACTTCATGACCGAGGAAGGTCGATTGATCATGAGCGTGCACGCGCTGGTGGTCGACACCGGGAAGCGCCGC
>JANLUG010000394.1:0-6619 GCA_031363335.1 Gammaproteobacteria bacterium | reverse complement strand
AGTCAAGGCTTGGCGACAATCGCACGCCATACGCGAGTACTGCTGTGCTCTTGAGAACGCAGCAGAATATCCCGCTCTGATGGAGGAGACGCGACGCGTGAGTGGGTCATCTGGGCGCAAGGCTGGGCGGATCGGATCGACCCGCTGCAACTCCGCATGCAACGCGGCAAGACCATCGCGTTGGGCCCGCTCTTCCAGTTCGAGGCGAATCTCGTTCGACGTTTCGGGCAGGTCGGCGATTCCGCCTTTGAACGCCTTGAAGTAAAGCATCGTGCCGCCGACGAGCAACGGTAACCGCCCCGCGTCGAGCGCAGCGACTACACACGCCCGGGCATGCTTGACAAACTCGCCGACCGAATACGACTCGGCGGGATCCTTCAGATCGATGAGGCGATGTGGATATCGATCGAGCACCGCGGCATCAGGCTTGGCGGTGCCGATATTCATGCCGCGGTAAATCATCGCGGAATCGACGCTGATGATCTCGACGGGCAGCGCGTCGGCGATGCGCATCGCCAGATCGGTCTTACCCGATGCGGTCGGTCCCATCAATGTGACGATGACGTCGTCCGGATGCGTCACGGCGTGCGTCCGCAGCTATCTTCCGCGCAGAAACCGTTGATCGAGGTCGCGCAGATTCTCGACGACGAACGTCGGGCGGCCGTGATTGCACTGGCCGGCGTTCTCGGTCGTCTCCATCTCTCGCAGCAACGCGTTCATCTCGGCAATCGTCAGCTGCCGATGCGCGCGCACCGACGCGTGACACGCCATTGTCGCAAGCAGGTCGTCTTCGTACTGGCGCACGCGCTCCGACGAACCGTCGGCGCCGAGATCGGCCAGCACGTCGGCAACGAGGTTCGCGGCATCGGATGTGGCCAACAACGCAGGTATGCCGCGCACGATCAGGCTGGCCGGTCCGCTGCGGTCGATGTCGAGCCCGAGTGCTTCGAGCGCATCGCGATTCTGCGCTGCGATCTCGGCCTCGGCGGGGCTCACATTCATCGTTACGGGCACGAGCAGGCGCTGCTGCTGAATGCCGTGCGACTGCGCGCGCGCCGCCTTCATCTTTTCGTATATGATCCGTTCATGCGCGGCGTGCATATCGACGATGACGAGCCCGTCGGCATTCTCCGCGAGTATAAAAATCTCGTGCAGCTGCCCAACTGCATAACCAAGGGGCGGAACGCGGCGCTCGTCGGCTTCGTACTGCGCAGTCGGTTCCTCGCGTATGGGCAGTTCGTGCAGCGTCGAAGCTGTGGGCAAAGCCATCAGCTGCTGCAACGACGGCATGGCATAGGCGCGGTGAGCCGATGCGCGTTCGTATCCCTGCCCGTGCGGGTGCGCATGCACATGATCCGGCGCCGGCGATGCGCCGGCAGGTCGCAAACTTCGCAGCGCGTGACTCAGCGAGCCGAACACGAAATCGCGAACCGTGCGCGCGTCGCGGAAGCGGACTTCGTGTTTCGTCGGATGCACGTTGACGTCGACCTGTCGCGGATCGAGGTCGAGGTGCAACACGAACACCGGATGGCGGCCGTGAAACAATACGTCGCGGTACGCCTGCTTGACCGCATACGCGACGATGCGATCCTTTACGGAACGGCCGTTCACGAAGAAGAACTGTTGGTCGGCTTGCGCACGCGAATAGGTCGGCAAGCCGACCCAACCGTGCAACCGCAATCCGTCGCGCAGCTCATCGATCGGCACGGCGGCCGCCGCGAACCCCGCGCCGAGCAATTGCGACACGCGACGCAATCCGTCCGTCTCGCTCGGCGCGAGATGCTGAATCGCGCTGCCGTTGCGCGTTTCGAATTCGACGTCGAGTCGCGCGAGCGCGAGACGCGTCACGATGTCGTTCAGATGCGCAAGCTCGGTACGTTCGGTCTTCAGGAATTTGCGGCGCGCCGGCGTGTTGTAGAAAAGGTCGCTCACGTCCACCGTAGTTCCGCGTGGATGCGCCGCGGGGCCGACCTGCGGCTCCTCGTCGCCGTTGACGTCGATGCGCCAGCCGCTTTCGGCATCCGCAGTTCGACTGCTGATCGACAGCTTTGCGACGGATGCAATGCTTGCCAGCGCTTCACCGCGGAAGCCAAGCGTCGCGACGCCTTCGAGATCATCCGCCGCATCGATCTTGCTGGTCGCATGCGGACACACCGCAAGCGTCAGATCGTCGGCGTGAATACCGACGCCATCATCGGAAACGCGTACTCGTTTGACGCCGCCCTGCTCGATCGTCAGCACGATGCGACGCGCCCCCGCATCAAGGCTGTTCTCGATCAGTTCCTTGACGATCGACGCCGGCCGCTCCACGACCTCTCCGGCCGCGATCTGATTGGCGACGAACGACGACAGCCGTTTGATACGATCGGAACTCAACTCGGCGGGCTCCGCTTCTGCTGACGCCACGCGAGCGTGGTGCCCGGCGGCGCATGCCGTTGCGCATATGCCGTAACGCCTTTGAAGACCGCCTGCGCGACTTTGCGCTGATACGCAACCTGCGACAGCTTGCGCGCTTCGCTCGGATTCGACAGATAGCCGGTCTCGACCAGAATCGATGGAATGTCCGGCGACTTCAGCACGACGAAGCCCGCTTGTTCGACATGATCCCGGTGCAACGCAGTGAAGTCGTTCAGCGCAACCAGCACCGCGGAACCCGCCTCGATGCTCGCGGAACGATTCGCGTCCATCGACAGATCGAGCAACACGTGCGCGAGCAGCGCGTCCTTGTCGTCGAGGCTCACATCACCGGCGCCGCCGATCAGGTCGGATGCGTTTTCCTTCTCCGCGAGCCAACGCGCCGTCTCGCTCGTGGCACCCTTCGCAGACAGCGTGTACACCGACGCGCCGCGCGCATCGGGACCGGAGAATGCGTCTGCGTGTATGGACACGAACAGGTCGGCGCGCTGATTGCGCGCGACGGTCGTGCGCTGCCGCAACGTGAGGTAATAGTCGCCTTTGCGGGTCAATGCGCCGCGATAGCCCGACGCCGCGTTGAACAACCGCTCGAGTTCTTTTGCGATCGCGAGCGCGATGCGCTTCTCCTGCACTTTGCCTACGCCGATAGCACCGGGATCCTGGCCGCCGTGTCCGGCATCGATCGCGACGATGAAGTCGCGCAACGGACCTTCCGCCGCGCTCGCTTCGTTGCGACCGGCGCCGTTTTTCGGGGCCGACGGTGTCGCGGCGATCGGCGGCGCAGCTTTCGGCGGTGTGGGCCGGTTCGTCGCGGCCGAAGCAACCCCGCCGCGTAATTCGACGATCAGTCTGTCGCCGCCGGATGTCGGCGACGCAATCATGTAGGCGTTCGGCTGCAATCGATCGGCAACGTCGATGACGATGCGGTAACCGGCGTTGTCGCGCGGTCCACCACGAATGGCGGTCACGTCGTTACCGTTCACCGGTGTGTTGCCGATGTCGACGCCGGAACGTGGATGCGAATCGTCGAGATCGATCACGACGCGGTGCGGATTTTCGAGGGTGAATACCTGAAACGGAACCCGCGTCGAGACATCGAAGACGATCCGCGTATTGCCGCTATCGGGTTGCACCGCGACGGCGTCGATGGTCGCCGCGAACGCCGGACAGGCGAGCAGCAATACGGGGGAGAGCGCGAAGGATAGCGCGAGACATTCAGCCAGATGTCGCAGCCATGCCTTCATCCACGGTTTCCAGTCGCCGCTCGATTGTCGAAGATCTGTTCAATGATCCTGCCGTCGTTCTCCGCTCGTATTCTGACGACTCTATTCGGCCGCGGCAGTCGTCCGAACGCTTTCTCGGGCCACTCGACGAGTTTGATTGCGCGCTCGTCGAGCAGATCGTCCAAGCCGAGATACTCTAGCTCTTCGGCACCTTTGATTCTATAAAAGTCAAAGTGATACACGCGTAGCGTCCCGAATTCATAAGGCTCGACGAGCGTGTAAGTCGGACTCTTCACGTGCCCTGAAAAACCCAGACCTCGCAGGATGCCGCGCGCCAGCGTCGTCTTACCTGCGCCCAACTCGCCTTCGAGAAATACGAGTTCGTCGCGCGCCATCTGCTTCGACATCGCGATGCCGTATTCGAGCATGGCCGCCTCACCGGCGACGAAGTCAGCGCGCGCGCTCATTCAGAATCACGCGCAGTTCGGGGAGCAGATCCGTAGCGAGCAGACCGATGCGTCCGGAACGATCGGCGACGCGGTCCGCGGCAAAACTGTGGAGGCACGCGCCCGTGGCTGCGGCGTCCATCGGGTCGAGGCCTTGCGCCAACAGACCGGCGATGACGCCGGTCAGCACATCGCCCATTCCCGCAGTCGCCATTCCGGGATTGCCGTGCAGGCACACACTGACTCGATTGTCGGACGCCACGATCGATCCGGCTCCCTTCAGAACCGCGGCGCCGTGCGACGATCGCGCCGCCAACGCCGCGGCCGCGGCAAAGCGATCCTGTTGGATCTGCGCAACGCTACTACCCAACAGCGCGGCCGCTTCCGCGACGTGCGGCGTCAATACCATCGGCGGCAAGCCGCCCTCGTGCGCGCATTTTTCTGCCAAAAGATCTGCCAACAGATGCAGACCGTCGGCATCGACGACCAGTGGCTTACCGGCGCGCAACACACGGTCGAGCAATGCGCGTCCCCAATCGTCGCGGCCGAGTCCTGGTCCGATCGCGATTACGCCGGCGCGATCGATCAGCGCATCGATCGAACGCGCATCATCGACACCCTTCACCATGATTTCAGGTCGACGCGTGAGCACCGCGCTCACGTGCTCCGGCCGCGTCACCACGCTGACGAGCCCCGCGCCGACGCGCAACGCCGCTTCGGCCGCCATCGCCACCGCGCCGCCCATCCCGCTGTCACCGCCGACGATCAGCGCGTGCCCGGCCTGGTGTTTGTACGCGGTCGCCGCGCGCTCTGGGATCAGATGTCGTTGCGCATTCCATTGCAGCGCAGCGATGCCGCCGATTTCCTCGTGACATGCGCCCGGTACCCCCAACGTGTCGAGCACGATGTCGCCCGTGTAATCGGGACCGCTGCCGGTGACGAGCCCACGCTTCACGCCGATGAACGTGACGGTGACGTCGGCGCGAACCGCGCAGCCGAGCACGCGACCGGTATCGGCGCATAGCCCCGACGGAATATCGAGCGCCAACACCGGCACCTTTGCCGCTTGCATCCTTTCTATGGCGCGGGCGAATCCGGGACGTACGTCGCCGCTCGCGCCGGTACCGAGCAGCGCGTCGACGATCACGGCGGCTTTGACCTCGAAGACCGGCGCGTCGTTGTCGACTTCATCGATCGCGAGTCCGAGCCCAACCGCCCAATCGCGCGCGAGCGCCGCATCGCCGCTCAGCGCCGACGCGCGACCGAGTTGAATCAGCTGCGTCGGCACGCCGTTCGATAACGCACAGCCGGCGACGATGTATCCGTCGCCGGCATTGTTGCCGCGCCCGCACACAACCGTGATCGCGTCGACTGCCGGCCAGCGCCGCTGCAATGCCGCCCACGCGGCGCGACCCGCGCGCTTCATCAACACGATCCCCGGGAGGGCGTAGCGGTCGATGGCGAGGCGGTCGAGCGCGCGCGACTGCGCCGCGGTGAACAAGCGGTCGAACGCGGCGCCGGAAAAACGATCGAGAGACACGGCTCACCAGACAGATTGAACAAAGGACCGGGAAACGCCGCGGCATTATAGTGCCGGCAACGCGCTGTACCGGCGCCCGGTTGAATGCTTCATTGCAACTCGACACGCTCGCCAATGACATCAAACGCTGGGGCCGCGAACTCGGCTTCCAGCAAGTCGCCGTCACCGATCTCGATGTGGACGCCTATCGCGACCGATTCGAACGCTGGCTCGCGGCTGGGTGTCACGGTGAAATGAAATACCTCGAGCGTCGGCTCGAACTGCGTTTCGACCCGTCGCGGCTGGTGGCCGGCAGCTGTCGCGCCATCGTTGCCCGCATGGACTATCAGCCGCCCGACACGCAACCGATGCAGATCCTCGAGAATCCCGAACTCGGCTATGTATCGCGCTATGCGCTCGGCCGCGATTACCACAAGGTCGTGCGCGGTCGGTTGCGCGCGCTGGCACGGCGCATCAACGAACACAGCGGCGACGCACGTCTGCGCGCGTATACCGACAGCGCGCCGATCCTGGAGAAGGCGCTTGCCGAGAAAGCCGGACTCGGCTGGATCGGTAAACACACGCTGGTGCTGAATCGCGCGGCCGGATCGTGGTTCTTTCTCGGCGAAGTGCTGACCGACCTGCCGCTTCCGATCGATTCAGTCACGGCCGAAGATCACTGCGGTCGTTGCAGTGCGTGCATGAGCGTCTGCCCGACATCGGCGATTACCGGTCCGCGGCAACTCGACGCGCGCCGCTGCATCTCGTATCTCACCATCGAATACAAAGGCGCGATCCCGATCGAACTGCGGCCGTTGATCGGCAACCGGATCTTCGGCTGCGACGACTGCCAGCTCGTATGTCCGTGGAATCGCTTTGCGCAGGCGAGTGCCGAAGCGGACTTTCTGCCGCGCCACGCACTCGATCGAACGCCGCTGCTCGACTTGTTCGGCTGGTCCGAAACGGAATTTCTCGCGCGCACCGAAGGGATCAGCCCGACGGAAGCGGAGGCGGTG
>JANLUG010000597.1:0-2351 GCA_031363335.1 Gammaproteobacteria bacterium | reverse complement strand
CGGGTCAATCGGGCAACTCCGGCTCACAGGCGCTCGCGGTCACGCTGCGCGGTCTCGCGCTGCGCGAGATCGGTGTGAACGCATGGTCGCGCGTGATGCGCAAGGAGATGTCCGCCGGTCTGCTGAACGGACTCGGCATCGCGGCGGTGACGTCGTTGTCGGTCTACGTGTGGAGCAAGTCGCCCGGGCTTGCGCTCGTCATCGGTCTCGCGATGGTTGCGTCGATGACCATCGCCGGCATCGCCGGTGCGTTCATCCCGATCATGATGAGCCGCTTCGGCCAGGACCCCGCGACGAGTTCGACAATCGTGCTGACCACGGTCACCGACGTGACAGGATTCTTCTCGTTCCTCGGCATCGCGACATTGCTGTCGTTTCTTCTCTAGGCTCAAAAAAGAAACGGCGCAATCGAAGCGATTGCGCCGTTCCGAGGGGCTCCGCAAGCGAGCCTCGAATCAGGTCACATTCTGATCAGTAGTCACCGTGGTCGTGATCGTGATCATGGCCGCCGGCCGCCTTCGGCTTTTCCGGTGCGTCAGCAATCAGCGCTTCGGTCGTCAGCATCAGGCTCGCTACGCTGGCAGCGTTCTGCAACGCCAACCGGGTGACTTTCGTCGGATCCAGAATGCCGAGTTCCATCATGTCGCCGTATTCGCCGGTCGCCGCGTTGAAGCCGTAGTTGCCCTTGCCGCCACGCACTTTGTCGACGATGACCGATTGCTCGTAACCCGCATTGGCAACGATCTGCCGCAGCGGCTCTTCGATCGAACGGCGCAGGATCTTGATACCGGTCGTCTGGTCGTCGTTCGCGCCTTTCAGCTTGTCGAGCTTCGCGCTCGCCCGCATCAAAGCCACCCCGCCGCCCGGTACGACGCCTTCTTCGACCGCCGCACGCGTTGCATGCAATGCGTCTTCGAGGCGCGCTTTCTTTTCCTTCATCGCAATTTCAGTCGCGGCACCGACTTTGACCACTGCAACACCGCCGGCGAGTTTCGCAAGGCGTTCCTGCAGCTTTTCACGGTCGTAGTCCGACTTGGTGTCTTCGATCTCTTTGCGGATCTGGCTGATGCGGCCTTTGATTTCTTTCGACTTACCGGAACCGCCGACGATCGTCGTATTCTCTTTCGAGACTTCGACACGCTTCGCGGTACCCAGATCTTCCAGCGTTGCTTTTTCGAGCTGCATGCCGGTGTCGTCGGAGATGACCTTGGCGCCCGTGAGCACAGCGATGTCTTCGAGCATCGCCTTGCGACGATCGCCGAATCCCGGTGCCTTGATTGCCACTACGCTCACGATCGAACGCAGTTTGTTGACAACCAGAGTCGCCAGCGCTTCGCCTTCGATGTCTTCGGCGATGATCACCAGCGACTTGCCCGCGCGCGCAACGGCTTCGAGGATCGGCAGCAACTCACGTACTGACGAGATCTTCTTGTCGCGCAGCAGAATGACGGGGTTTTCGAGTTCTGCGACCTGACGATCGGGCTTCGTGATGAAGTAAGGCGACAGATAGCCGCGGTCGAACTGCATGCCTTCGACGACTTCGAGTTCGTTCTCGATGCCGGAGCCGTCTTCAATCGTGATGACGCCTTCCTTACCGACCTTGTCCATTGCTTCGGCGAGCAGATCGCCAATGGCCTGATCCGCATTCGCCGATACGGCGCCGACCTGCGCGATCGCCTTGCGATCGGTGCACGGCGTCGACAGCTTTTCGAGCGCTTCGGTAACGACCTTCACGGCCTGATCGATGCCGCGCTTCAGGTCCATCGGGTTGACACCCGCGGCAACCGCTTTCGAACCCTCGCGCAATATGGCTTGGGCAATGACGGTGGCCGTCGTGGTGCCGTCACCGGCTTCGTCCGACGTCTTGCTCGCAACTTGTTTGACCAGCTGCGCGCCCATGTTTTCGAACTTGTCTTTCAGTTCGATTTCTTTGGCGACCGATACGCCGTCTTTTGTGACGGTCGGTGCGCCCCAGCTCTTGCTCAACACGACGTGGCGGCCCTTCGGCCCCAGCGTAACTTTTACGGCGTCGGCAAGAATGTCGACACCTCTTGCGAGACGCTTGCGTGCGTCTTCGTCGAATACGATTTGCTTCGCGCTCATGGTTCTTCCTTTCCTCGTCCGTTCGTTACTTCAGCACCGCCATCACGTCCTCTTCCCGCATGATCACGTACTCTTTGCCGTCGAGCTTGATCTCGCTGCCGGAGTACTTGCCAAACAGAATTCGGTCCCCTTTCTTGACGCTCGGCGCACGTATGCTGCCGTTCTCCAATATCGCACCGGTGCCCACTGCCTCGACCAACCCTTGCTGGGGCTTTTCGCGAGCGTTGTCCGGAATCAGGATGCCGCCT
>JANLUG010000579.1:0-6532 GCA_031363335.1 Gammaproteobacteria bacterium | reverse complement strand
CGCTTTCATCGCGGCGAAGTCGCCGACCCCGGCGCGGACATCCTTCAAAATCGAGTCGAGCTGCGCCGCGAGCGAAGCGAGTCGGTCGCCTTCGAGCCGATCGATTTCGGCATAGATCAACACCTCGGCGCGCGCATCGCTCGACTGCGGATCGATGCGCAACAGCTGTCCACCCGCGTCGCGCACGACATCGAACACCATGTTCTGGAGGTGATGCGTGATCAGACCGTGGCGCGACAATTCCATCAGCACCGAGTCGGTGATGAACGGCATGTTCGGATGCGCGATCTGGACGATGGTGTGCTTCGACGACCAGCCGTCGCGTTCGTATTGCGGGTTCTCCACGTCGATGTCGACCGCGTCCCAGGCACGTCGTTGGAAATGCCTGAAGCACGCCACCGTCATGGCGGCTGCGTCTTCGGTATTTCGATCGTCGAGATCTTCCGGCGCCACGCGCGACCAGAACTGCCGCGTGAACGCCGCGGCGAGGCCGTGCTCGCGCGCGTCCAGCCGAGCGCGGATGTGCTCCAGCACAGCCACCAGGAAGGAGGCTTTTTTCTGCATCGCGGGGCGGCGTCCGGACGGGGTCGCACAAGTATAGGCCGAGTGGACCCACGGACGATCGCCCAGTAACCTCGGCAATCGCCCGAACTCGACATCCCCTTGCTCAGCTATCGCCACAGCTTCCACGCCGGCAACCTCGCCGATGTTCTCAAGCACAGCGCCTTGACGGCGGTGCTCAATGCCGTGACGAGCAAACCGGCCCCGTTCGTCTATGTCGATACCCACGCGGGCGCCGGTGTCTATCGACTCGAAGAAGGCGGCGAACACGAAGGCGGCATAGCGCCGCTGCGGGCACTGTCGCGCGAGGCGATGCCGAACAGCGTCGCTCGTTATCTCGACTGCGTCGGATCGTTCAACACGGGCGCTTCGCTGCTGCACTACCCCGGTTCCGCGATCATCGCGACTCAGCTATTGCGCGACGATGATCGGCTGGTTTTGTGCGAGCGACATCCAGCCGACCACGCGATGCTCGCGGATACGCTGCGCGCCGACCCGCGCGTGCACATCGAATGCGCCGACGGCTATGCACAATTGAAAGCCGCAATGCCGCCGCGCGAACGGCGTGGGGTGATCCTGATCGATCCCGCCTATGAACTCGCCGACGAGCCGGTTCAGGTAATCGACGGTGTTCGCGCGGCGCTAAAGCGATTCCGGCACGGCGTCTATCTCGTCTGGTATCCCTTGCACGGCAAGCACGACCACGCCGTGCTGAAGCGCCACTTCAAACGCCTCGAGCCGCCGAAGACGCTGTGTATAGAACTCGATCCGCGTGACCCGCCGGCGCGCGGGGCGACCGGCTCCGGCTTGTTGATCGTCAACCCGCCGTATCAGGCCGTTGCCGAGCTCGATACGCTGACAGCGTTTCTCGGGCGCGTACTCGCACCCGGCGGACGGGCCGTCTGCGAGTGGCTCGTTCCGGAGCAAGCGGCATGACGCAACCAACCAGACCTGAGATCAACGCATTCGACCTGACGCATCCACCGGCCGGATTCATCGACGACCCATTCCCGTGGTATGCGGCGCTGCGCGAAACCGATCCGATTCATCGCAGCCCGGACGGTTCGTATCTGGTGACACGTTACGACGACTGCCTGCAGGTTTACCGCAACTCGAACTTCAGCTCGGACAAGCGCCGGCTGTTCAAACCTAAGTTCGGCGCGACGCCGTTGTTCAGCCACCACACCACCAGCCTCGTATTCAACGATCCGCCCTATCACACCCGCGTGCGCGCCACGCTCGCCGAAGCGCTGAAGCCGCGAACGATCGAGCCGACCATTGCCGTGCTGGAGCGCGTCGTCGAACGTTTGCTCGACGAACTCGCCGACCGCTTCGCAGGCGCCGCCGACGTCGACCTGATCGAGCACTTCGCGTCGCGCGTGCCGGTCGAGATTATCTCCAGCCTGCTCACCGTTCCGGAAGAAGATCGCGACAACCTCAGACGCTGGTCGCTGGCGATTCTTGGTGCGCTGGAGCCGGAGCTCACTGAGGATCAACTCGCACTCGGCAACCGCGCGGTCGTCGAGTTCCTGGATTATCTGCGCGGCCTCGTGAAACACCGTCGATCGCACCCGTCCCATGCGCCGAATGACGTGCTGTCGACGCTAACGGCACTGCACGACCGCGGCGAACTCAGCGAGGCCGAACTGTTGCACAACTGCATTTTTCTGTTGAACGCAGGACATGAAACGACCACGAATCTGATCGGCAACGGCGTGTATTGTCTGCTCGCGGATGCCGAGGCCCGTGCGCGGTTGCTCGATCATCCGCCATCGATCAAAGGCGCCATCGAGGAGACGCTGCGCTTCGCCAGCCCGAATCAGCTCGGCAATCGCGAAGTGACACAAGCCACGCGCATCGGCGCCGTCACCTTCGAGGCGGGTGCTCAAATCACGCTGTGCATCGGCGCGGCGAATCGGGATGCGGCGCAGTTCGATGCGCCGGAGCGCTTCGACATCGAACGCACGCCGAACCATCACCTCGCATTCGCGAGCGGCATCCACGCCTGCGTCGGCATGTCGCTCGCGCGAATCGAAGGTAAGGTTGCGATCGCCGCGTTGCTGAATCGCTTTCCACACGTGCAACTCGTGCGATCGCCACCGGTGCGCCAACGCATCCGCTTTCGCGGCTTCGAACGCCTCGACGTTTCAGCGGCGCCGTAGCAGCCCGAAGCGGGCGAAGTACGCGGCGTCCGGTTCCGGCAGCGCACCCGCTTCGTTCTCGAGCGTCTGCACCACGTAGCGCACCGAGCCTTCGGCGATTTTAGAGTACAGCGTCTTCGTCAATTCCGACGCTTCGCGGCCGGACCAGGCATCCGGCAACAGCGAGTCCGGCAGATCGGGATCGGTCAACAGGATGCGGCGGAACTCGTGGATCAGCAGCGTGCGAACGACGAAGCACGTCTGCGCGTCGGCTCGCGTCGGGGGCCGCTGTGACAGCGGTTCGAAGTCGGCGACAAAACGCCGGTAGCGCGTTGCGAGTTCCGGCAAGCGCCAGCGTCCGCGCGCAAGCTCAGCCATCGGCTCCGACTCGGCGATCCGCGCTTCCATCACGAGCACTTGCCGATCGAGACCCAACTCTTCGATCACATCGGTCAGACCCTGGCGGTCCGGCGATGGATGCGCGAACACGCCCGGTGCGAGTTGGCCGTATCCGATCCAGCCGAGGCTGGTGCGCAACGTCTCGCGGGCCGCGCCCGAAACGTCGTGGAGGATCGCGAGCGTCCAGGTTCCGTCCCAAGCCGGTCGATTGCTCGCATAGACCCTTGTCGACGTGCGTTCGTACTCGCGCTGGCCGTGCGGCGCAAACCGGTAGTAGCTGCGGCGGCCGATCCGTTCCACCGTCAACCACTCGTCCTGCACGAGGCGGTAAACCGACGTTCGCGTCAGCCGCTCGTTGATTCCGAACAGCGCAAGCAGCTGGATCAGACTGCCGAGCCACAACCGACCGCCGTGCTGCGACACGCAATCGCCGAACAGTGTGACGATCAGCGATTGCGCGCTCGGCGCCTGACGGCGCAATAGACGCGCAACGACTACTGATGCGGCCTTCGAGTCTTTTGTCATGCGGCTCAACGCAGGCGTCGGCACATCGACTCAAATCGCGTCGTAATCGACGACGATGCGCATCGTTACCGGATGCGCCTGACAGGTGAGGATGTAGCCCGCCGCGACTTCCGCAGCGCCGAGCGCGTGATTGAGGTCCATCTCCACCTCGCCCTCGAGCAACTTCGCCTTGCACGTCGCGCAGACGCCGCCCTTGCACGAAAACGGTACTTCCAGACCCGCATCGAGCGCGGCGTCGAGCACGTTCTCGCCATCCGATGCCAGCTCGAAACTGATCTCACGTCCGCCGGCGCGCACGCGCACTTCCGATAGCGCGCCGGCGAATCGTTCCGCGCGCGCCTGGTGCTTCTCGATGACGGCCTTCGCGTCCTGCGCCGACGCATGGAACAGTTCGTAGTGAATGCGCGCCTGATCGATGCCTTCGCTGCGCAGGCCGCGCGACACTTCCGAGATCATCGCCTCGGGCCCGCACAAGAAGAACTCGTCGAACTCGCGAATCCGCATCAGCTGTCGATTCAGTTCACCGCCTTTGCGATTGTTGATGCGGCCGTTGAGGATGTCTGCTTCCTGCTGTTCGCGGCTCATCACGTTGATCCACTGCAAACGATCGAGGTACGCGTTCTTCAGGAAACACAACTCTTCGCGGAACATCATCGTCGCGGTGCGCCGGTTGCCGTACAGCAGCGTGACGCGGCTGCGAGGTTCGCGCGCGAGCACCGTACGCACGATCGACAGGATCGGCGTGATGCCGCTGCCGGCCGCGATGCACAGATAGTTACGCGCCGCATCGGGCTGCAATGCAGCGGTGAACTCTCCCGCGGGGCGGGCGACATCTACAGTCATGTCGCGCGCGAAATGGCTATGTACGTGCTCGGAGAACCTGCCTCCATCGATGCGCTTCACAGCGATCGTTAGATCGGGATCGCCCACTGCGGAGCAGATCGAATACGAACGGCGCAGCGTCTCACCGTCGATGAGCGCGCTCAGCGTGAGGTATTGGCCGTGCTTGAATCGAAACGACGCCGCCATGTCGGCCGGCAGCGCGAAGCGCACCGCCATCGCGTCGTCGGTCAACATTCGCGTCTCCGCGATCCTGAGGCCGACGAAACCGTCGCGGCCGCCGTCAGTGCGGTTTGAAGTAGTCGAAAGGCTCACTGCACTCCTCGCATCGATACAGGGCTTTGCACGCCGTCGAGCCGAACTCGGAAATCAACATTGCACGCGTTGAGCCGCATTGCGGGCAGCTCAATGCATCGGGAGCCGCGATCCCATAGTTGCGAAGTGCGACGCGCGCTGAAGACGACAGCCAGTCGGTCGTCCATGCAGGGCTCAGGCGGCGCTCGATGGTGACGTCGCGATATCCCGCTTGCGCAAGCCGTTCGCGCAGCGCGTCTTCCATCGCATGCATCGCCGGGCAGCCCGAATACGTCGGCGTCACCACGACGACGATACCTTTTGCGTTGCGACGGAGGTCCTGCAGCACCCCCAACTCCCACAGGCTCAGCGCCGGCACTTCCGGGTCCATCACGGAGTCGAGCAGCGCCCAAAGCGACTCGTCGGGCGACTGGCGGCGCGCCGCCAGTCGCTCCGCGCGCGCGACCGGAACGACGTCGATGCTTCGATCGCTCACCACTGCTGCCCCGGATACGCACGCTGCATGAACTGCATCTCGGCGAGCAGATAGCCGAGGTGTTCGGTATGCACGCCGTCGCGTCCGCCGCGAATGTTCCAGGCCGTCTCGGGCATCCGCAGCGTGGCTTGCGCCAACGTGTCGGCAACTTCGCGCCGCCACGCCGGTTCCAGCGCCGCCCGATCGGTCGACACGCCCGCCGCCGTCAATCGTGTTTCGGCCGCGAACGGTTCGAACAACTCGTGCGTGTAGCCCCACACTTCATCGATCGCACGCTGTGCGCGGTCGTGACTTTCCGGCGTTCCATCGCCCAACCGAAGTACCCAGTCGCGGCTACGGCGCAGGTGGTACGTGGACTCCTTCACGGCCTTCTGGCCGATCGCCGCCAGTCCTGCGTCGCGCGACGCGGCGAGTCCGGAGAGGAACGGCACGTTGAACGCATCGAGCAGAAACTGCCGGATCATCGTGAACGCGAAGTCGCCGCGCGGCAGCTCGTTGATGAGCAGGTTCGTGAACGTGCGCGTATCGCGACCGAACGCGATGGCATCTTCGTCGCGGCCATCGGCAGCGATGGCGGCGGCGTGGCCGTAGAACATCCGCGCCCGCCCGACGTGATCGAGCGTCACATTGGCGAGCGCGAGTTCCTCTTCGAGCGACGGCGCGTTACTGACCCATTCGGCGAGCCGCTGCCCGAGAATCAGCGCGTCGTCGCCGAGCGCGATCGAATACGCGCACACGTCGTTTGACGCCTCATCGCGAGGCACTACAGATTGTCCACTTCGTCCGGCACCTTGTAGAACGTCGCGTGCCGATAGGGTTTGTCGTCCTGCGGATCGTAAAAGCTGGCGCTGTCGGATTCCTGCGACGCGACGATGTCGCCGCTCTTCACCACCCAGATGCTGACGCCTTCACCGCGGCGCGTATAAACGTCGCGCGCGTACTCGAGTGCCTGGGCATGGTCTTCCGCGTGCAGGCTGCCGACGTGACGATGGTCGAGGCCGCGCTTCGAGCGGATGAAAACTTCGAACAACGGCATCTCCCCGGTCACGACACGGCCTCCGCGCGTGTATCCGCATGCTTCGCGCGATAGGCGCGGGTCGCGTCGCGCACCCACTCACCGTCATCGTGCGCGCGCGCGTGATGGCGCAAACGCTGCCGATTGCACGGGCCATCGCCGGTGACCACCCGCTGAAACTCGCTCCAGTCGATTTCGCCGAACGCGTAGTGTCCGGTCGCTTCGTCGAGCCGCAGCTTCGGATCCGGAATTCGAATGCCG
>JANLUG010000549.1:0-7851 GCA_031363335.1 Gammaproteobacteria bacterium | reverse complement strand
CGCCGACGGAGACGCGCGGCGCATGCTTAACGTATTGGAGATCGCCGCGCAGTTGATCGGCGCCGACAAACAAATTACCGCGAGCAGCGCTGCTGATGTCATCGGCACGCGCCAACGCCGGTTCGATAAGCAAGGCGACGTATTCTACGACCAGATCTCCGCCTTGCATAAAGCAGTGCGAGGTACGGCGCCAGATGCGGCGTTGTATTGGCTATGCCGCATGCTCGACGGCGGATGCGACCCGGTTTATATAGCGCGTCGGGTGGCGCGCATGGCGAGCGAAGACATCGGCAACGCCGATCCCAGAGGCTTACAGATCGCGCTCGCGGCATGGGATACGTATCTGCGTCTTGGGTCTCCCGAAGGCGAGCTGGCGATCGCGCAGGCGGTGCTGTATCTCGCGTGTGTGCCGAAGAGCAATGCCGTGCACACGGCGTTCAACGCCGCGCGTGCGGAAGTTGCCTCCGGAGCTTCGTACGACGTACCGCTGCGTTTCCGAAATGCGCCGACGCGACTGATGAAGGAACTCGGTTACGGCGCGGGGTATCGCTACGCGCATGACGAAGCCGATGCATTTGCGGCCGGCGAAAACTACTTTCCCGATGAGATGACGCCGTCCGTCTACTATCACCCTGCACCGCGTGGCCTGGAGCAGCGAATCATCGAACATCTCAAGCGCCTCAGACCCGAGGCGGATCCTGATCCGAAGAGTTGAGGGGACCCGCGATGGGCATATCCGGATTCGTCAGCGTCGGTGTGGGTGCCATGTGCGGCGCGTGGTTGCGCTGGTGGTTGAGCGTGGCGCTTAATCCGATGCTGCCGATGCTGCCGCTCGGCACGTTGATTTCCAATCTGGTCGGCGGTTATCTGATCGGCCTGGTGCTCGGTTATATCGAACACTTTCAGGCGTTCTCCCCGGAGGCACGCTTGTTCATCACGACCGGCTTCCTGGGCGGACTCACCACGTTCTCGACATTCTCCGGCGAAAGCACCGCGTTGCTGATGCGGCATGAGTACGTCTGGGCGGGGATGCTCATCGGCACCCACGTGGTCGGGTCGATCGTGATGACTCTGCTCGGCGTCGGTACCATCGCATTGCTCAAGAGTTGATCGGCGCGGGTTCTGTTGCGATTGAGCCGGGAACGCCGCTCACCTAGTATGTCGCGCCCCAACGCCTGCATACGCGCATTCGAGACTGACGATGCTCGACCCGAAGACCATTCGACAAGATCCTGAGGCCGTTCGCGTCGCGCTGGCGCGGCGTGGTTATCGATTCGATGTCGACCAATTCCTTGCATTAGAGACGCGCCGAAAGGCGCTGCAGCTCGAGTCGGAGCGGCTGCAGAACGAACGCAATACGACGTCGAAGTCGATCGGGCAGGCGAAAGCGTCGGGGCGCGATATTCAACCGCTGCTCGACGAAATCGCCGATCTGGGTTCGCGTCTGGATGCCGCTAAGGCGGCGTTCGACGGCGCGCAAAGCGAACTCGACGCACTCTTTCTGTCGATCCCGAACATGCCGGACGACAGCGTCCCCGACGGACAGGACGAAACCGCCAACGTCGTGCTGCGCACGTGGAGGGAACCCGCGAAGTTGAATTTTCCCCCCCAGGATCACGTCGATCTGGGTGCGCAGGGCGCACTCGATTTCGAGTCCGCAGCTCGCATCAGCGGTGCCCGCTTTGTCGTCATCCGCGGCGCGCTCGCACGGCTGCATCGCGCATTGACGCAGTTCATGCTCGATCTGCATGTCACGGAGCATGGCTACACCGAGGTCTACGTTCCGTATCTCGTCAACAGCGAAGCACTGTTCGGAACGGGACAATTGCCGAAGTTCGCGGAGGATCAGTTCCGAATCGCCGGCGATCACGATCTCTACCTGATTCCGACCGCGGAAGTGCCGGTAACCAATCTGTATCGCGATCAGATTCTCGAAGCGGATCGCTTGCCGATTCGCCATGTCTGCCACACGCCGTGCTTTCGCAGCGAGGCAGGAAGTTACGGTCGCGACACGCGCGGAATGATCCGTCAACATCAATTCGAAAAGGTCGAGATCGTCCAGATTGTCGCCCCCGAGCAAAGCTGGCAGGCACTGGACGAGCTCACATCGCATGCCGAAGCCGTTCTGCAGCGCCTGGAATTGCCGTACCGCGCGATGGTTTTGTGCGGCGGCGATATGGGTTTTGCGGCGGCGAAGACGGTCGACCTCGAGGTCTGGCTGCCGGGACAGCAGCGGTATCGCGAGATCTCGTCATGCAGCAACTACCGCGACTTCCAGGCGCGCCGTATGCAGGCGCGATATCGACCGGGTGCTTCACGCAAGCCCGAACTCGTCCATACGCTGAACGGGTCGGGCCTTGCAGTTGGCCGCACGCTCGTCGCGGTGATGGAGAACTATCAGGACGGCGAGGGACGCATTCACGTCCCGGATGTGCTGCGAAGCTACATGGGAGGCGCGACGACGCTCGATCTGCGCGCCTGATGCAATGGACTACCTCCCACTGTTCGTCGATGTCACCAATCGCCGCTGCCTGTTGGTGGGTGCGGGCGAGGTCGCGCAACGCAGACTGAACTGGCTGTTGGCCGCAGGCGCTCACGTTGTCGTCGTGGCGCCTGAAGTCGGCGACGAAGTTCGTGCGCTTTGCTCAGGTCGCGGTGAGGTCCGGACACGTGAGTTTGAGCCCGACGATGTGGTCGGCATGCTGCTTGTTATTGCCGCAACCAACGATGCGGACGTCAATCGCGCCGTGCATAAGGCCGCGACTGCGCACGCCGTGCTCGTCAACACGGTCGACGACGCAGCGCTGTCGTCGGTGATCTTCCCATCGATCATCCATCGCGATCCGGTCATCGTTGCGGTGTCGACCGGCGGTCGATCGCCAACTCTCGCGCGGCGCGTCAGGTCGCTGATCGAGGCGCGCTTGCCGATAGGATTGGGCAAGGCCGCGGACGCGTTAGGTCGTTGGCGAAGCCGTGTCGCTCGAGCCATTCCGGATGTCGGTTCGCGTCGTCGGTTCTGGGATGACGTGCTCGATGGGCCAGCGTCGCAGGCGATGCACGAAGGCAATGTCGATCTCACAGATGTGCTCATCGAAGAGCGGTTGCAGCACTGGGATCAACAAGCGCTCGGATTCGTTTCGCTAGTCGGAGCCGGGCCCGGCGACCCGGGCCTACTGACGTTGAAGGCGCTGCAATGCCTCGAGCGCGCCGACGTCGTATTTTACGACAACCTGGTCTCGGCAGACGTCGTCGCAATGGCGCGACGCGACGCGCGCCGGGTGTATGTCGGAAAGCGTCGTGCGTTTCATGCGGTGCGTCAGGAGTCGATCAACGAGATGTTGATCGAGGCCGCCCGCGCGGGGGACCGCGTAGTCCGCTTAAAGGGTGGCGACCCGTTCATCTTCGGCCGTGGCGGTGAAGAGATCGAAACGCTGGCCGAGCAGGGTGTGCCATTCGAAGTGGTGCCAGGCATCACCGCGGCGCTCGGCTGCGCCAGCTACGCGAACATTCCGCTCACACACCGCGACTGGGCGCACTCGGTTCGTTTTGTTACCGGCAACCTGACGGGCGACCGCGTCAATCTCGACTGGCCCGACCTCGCCAAGGCCGATCAAACGCTCGTCGTGTACATGGGTCTGCGCGGACTGTCGGAGATCTGCGCAGAGCTGATTGCGCACGGCATGGACCCCGAGATGCCGGCGGCGCTGATCGGCCGAGGTACGTTGCCGGATCAGCAAGTGATCGAGTCTTCGGTGCAATCGCTTTCTGCGACCGTAGCATTGGCGGACGTTCGCGGCCCGACGATCGTCATCATCGGTCGGGTGGTTGCATTGCGGGGGCGTCTCAGTCGGCGTGATTCGGCGAGCTAGAGACAGTTCGTCGGTCGTGGCAATCCGGCCACCTTCGCTGCGAGCTTCGCAGGGCTGCCCGGGAACAGCGACAACAGGTAGATGCTGGTGCCTTTCTCCCGGCCCAATCTCTCGCCGACCAGCTTGACGAAGGGGCGCATCGATGGCGAAACCCCGGTCGTTTCGTAGAAGCTCCTCAGTACGTTGATCACCATCCAGTGATCCACGGTCAGCGCGATGCCTTCGCGGCGGGCCAGCTCCAACGCGACGGAGTCGCTCCAGTCGGCGAGATCTACGATGAAGCCTTCCTTGTCCACCCGCATCGCGATCAACTCCAGCTGACGATCGGACGGTGTGACGCGACCAGATCGACGAATGCGCCATCGTCGATCTGTTGTACCTTGGCGGATACGTGCTCGCCGATACCTCGGGAAACCACGTCCGGCACCAGCGCACACCACGAAATGTCGTGCGCGCGCGAAGCCTCGCGGTCGAATGTAGCGGCAACTGCCCAGAACACGCCGTTGCCGATCAGCAACACGGTGTCGCCGGGCAAAACAGCGTGCAGGCAATTCTCCATCGCGGCTCGACGGTCCAACGAAGCATTGATGATGTGCAGCGTGGCCATCAGTCGGGAACGACGACGTCTTGGCTTGCAATCAGCTTGCGGATCGCGCTGCGCGTGAGAACCCGTACTGGCACCGCCAGTGAGGCTTCCGACACGCCGCGACGCTGGAGTGCACTTCCATCCACGAAGACGTCATTCACGTCGTACGTAGGCAGCGCTCGAAGTCCACGCGCGACGTTGCCGAACGTCTCACCGCTGTCGAGTAGTTGGAAGATGCCATCGTGAACGAAAAGTACGGAGACCGCTTGTTCGAACACTGCGCTGATGAGCAGTTCGTCGAGCATCTCGAATGGGAGCGCACCGCGATGGGGCGGATGCGCAATCAGGAACAGAATCTTGCGAGGTGTCATGCGCAGAACGTAACGAATCGATCTGAGGTGATTGCGGCTTCCACCATCTGGCCGAGTCCGACGATCTGAAACGGTGGGCGTACGTTGGCCGCGGCGCGCTCGTAGCGTTTGGCGTCGTCGTCGCTCAACACGCCGCGACGCAATGCCGCCGCGACGCATACCGCCAGCTCGATGCCGTTTGCGCCTGCGAAACGAGCCCAATCGGCCGCGATGTCGACTTCTCCCTGCGGCTGCACTTGTAGTGCGTTCGCGACACTGACGCCGGCGTGATAGAAGAACACGCGATGAATCGCGTGCCCCTTCGCGACGGCGGCTTGCGCGAAACGAAGTGCGAGTTGCGGCGATTCGCTGGTCGCCGCGTCGCCGTGTATCGCGATCGCAAAGTTCATAGTGTCCGACAACTCGTGATGCCCGCGCCGATGATATGCGGCGGGCCGTTGCGGTACCATGCGTTCGGACGCCAGATGGGATGCGCGCTAATGGGATTGCAATACCGGTGACACAAGCACCGCGTTCCGATGCGATCGTCGTTCTCGGGGTTACAGGTGATCTCGCGTACCGCAAGATCTTTCCTGCCTTGTACAAACTGACCGCCCGCAATCGTCTCGACGTACCGGTGATCGGTGTCGCGCGCGCGGGATGGGGATTGCCGCGGTTGCAGGCAAGGGCAGTTGAAGGCGCAACGACGTTCGTCAAAGGCGCCGATGCCGCGGTGCTCGAGCGACTGACCGCGGCGCTGCGTTACGTCGATGGCGACTACAGCAATCCCGAAACGTTCTCGAATCTGTGTGGTGCGCTCGACGGTGCACGACATCCGCTGTTCTACCTTGCGATCCCACCGAGCATGTTTCCAACCGTCTTGAAGGGGCTGGGCGAATCCGGTTGTTCAAAAGGGGCGCGGGTCGTGGTCGAGAAGCCGTTCGGGCGCGATCTCGAATCGGCGCAGTCGCTGAATCGGGTACTGCACGAATACTTCGATGAATCGGACATTTTTCGTATCGATCATTACCTGGGTAAAGAGCCGGTACAGAACCTGCTGTATTTCCGATTCGCCAATTCGTTCCTCGAACCGGTCTGGAACCGTAACTTCGTAGAGAGCGTTCAGATCACGATGGCGGAACGCTTCGGCGTTGCGGGGCGCGGCAGGTTCTATGAAGAAGCGGGAGCGATTCGGGACGTGGTGCAGAATCATTTGCTGCAGGTTGTCGGCTTCCTGGCGATGGAGCCACCGGTCAGCGGCGATCGGGAATCGATGCGCGACGAGAAGGTAAAGGTCTTCCGATCGATGCGGCCGCTCAGCGGAGACAGTCTCGTTCGAGGACAGTTCGAGGGATATCGCGAGCAACCCGGTGTGGCGCCGGATTCGCAGGTCGAAACGTTCGCGGCCATGCAACTCCATATCGATTCATGGCGGTGGAACGGTGTGCCGTTTTTCATCCGCGCGGGCAAGAACCTGCCGGTAACCGCCACCGAGGTCGTCGTGGAGCTGAAGCGGCCGCCGTCGCCGGTGTTCGGAGAAGCGGGGCAGATATCCAACAACTATGTCCGGTTTCGACTGGGTCCCGATGTCGCAATCGCGTTGGGTGCGCGCGCCAAACTTCCAGGAGAACGAATGGCGGGCGAGAACGTCGAGTTGTTCGTCTGCAATCAGCATCGCGACGAGATGGATGCCTATGAGCGCCTGATCGGCGATGCGATGGTGGGCGACGCGACATTGTTTGCCCGTCAGGACGAAGTGGAAGCCGCCTGGCGCATCGTCGATCCGATTCTGTCGCTGGCCACGGATGTGCATCCGTATCCGATCGACAGCTGGGGTCCGCCGCAAGCGCAGGGCATGGTCGAGCCGTTCGGCGGCTGGCGCAATCCGGACCGCGACAGCGTCGCGGGCACGGGTCCGCAAACCCGCAAGTAGCATCGTAGGAGTTCCAATGGCAGGCGAGGTGCTGTCGGCCCGGCGCGGCGGGGTCTTATGTCACATCACTTCGCTGCCGGGACCTGCCATCACAGGGACCCTTGGCCCCGGCACGCTGGAATTCCTCGACTTCATGCAGCGCGCGGGTCTATCGATCTGGCAGATGTTGCCGCTGAATCCACCGGACGAATACGGTTCGCCGTATCACAGCGAGTCGCTGTTCGCGCTCAATACCGCGCTGCTCGATCCGGCGCTCGGTCTGACGGATGCTGCGGCGTTGCAAATCTACGTGCGTGCACGCCCCGACGCGTTCCGGAAATTCGAATCAAAGCAGATCTACTGGTTACCCGATTTCTGCAGATTCAGCGTTGCGCGTGCGATACACGGCGCTGACTGGACGTCGTGGCCCGGCCCGCTTCGAACTCGCGATCCGGTCGCGCTCGCCCGATTCGATGTAGAGCATGGCGCCGCGCTGGCAGCGGTCAGCCACTTGCAGTTCGCGATTGCCGAAGGGTTTGCAGGGCTTCGTGCGGAAGCGGCTTTGCGCGGCATTCGGCTCTTGGGCGACATGCCTTTGTACCCCGCGTTTGAAAGTGCCGATGTGTGGGCACATCAGGAGGTATTCCTGCTCGACGCGCACCAACGGCCGCGCTATGTGGCGGGTGTACCGCCTGACTATTTCTCCGCCACGGGGCAGTTGTGGGGCAACCCCGTGTACGACTGGGAGCGGCTCGAAAAAACGCGATTCAGCTGGTGGGTCGAGCGCATGCAGGCTCAATTGCGACTGTTCGACGTCGTGCGGATCGACCACTTCAGGGGCTTGGACGCGTTCTGGGCCGTCCCGCCCAACGCCACCAGCGCCGCGGCGGGGGAGTGGCGTGCGGCACCGGGTCATGCGTTTCTGCACGCACTACGCGCTCGATTCGATCCGCTTCCGGTGGTCGCCGAGGATCTTGGCGTGATCACCCCTGAGGTGAATGCGTTACGCGAGGCATTCGGCCTGCCGGGAATGCGCGTTGTGCAATTCGCGTTCAGCGGTGACTCGGACAATCCGCATCTTCCGGGTAACTACGTTGCGAACACGGTTGCGTACACAGGCACGCACGACAACGA
>JANLUG010000541.1:0-3927 GCA_031363335.1 Gammaproteobacteria bacterium | reverse complement strand
TCAGAATTTTGCGGACGTCGGGATTGCAGTTGACGATCCGCACCTCGGCCGCATCGCCGCCGGCGTGGTCGCGCAGCAGCAGCAACATGCCGAGCGCGGAGCTATCGAGGTACGTGGCTTCGCGCATATCCACCGTGAATTCCGCAGGCTCGGATTCGAGGCTCTCATAGGTCTCGCGAAAGTCGCGATGCGCGCTGAAATCGAAGCGCCCTTCCACCGCGATGGTCAAGCCTCGACCGTCGGCGGAGACCTCAGAACGAATCGTCATCGAGATTCTCCCAACACCACCATCCGTGTTTCTTGAGCATAGACCATATTTTTCACGCTACTTTTCGCTGTCCGGTTTCGGCCTGCCGGCCACTTCGTCCATCTGCCGCCGTTCGGCGCGCCGCAGCTCCGAATCACGGTCCGCCTCGAGGTTGTCGGCCAACGTCTCGAAACCTTTGACGCGCCGGTATTGCGCAAGCCACGCGTTGCGGTGTTCGTCGCGGACGCCGCTCGCCTTGCGCGTACGCTCGATCTGCTCGGTGTGAACGCCGTCGAGGTTGCGCACGAAGCGTTGCCAGTTTTTCATCTGATGCGCCGACGTGCCCGCGCGACCGGCGTCCAACAGCCCCTTCTGATAGTCCGCCTTGATCGATTCGATGTTCGTCAGTTGCGCGCGCTCGCGTTGCGCAAGCGCTTCAGCATCGCGCATGCGCCGCGCCAACGCATCCTCGCGACGCTTGTAGACGTTGATGAGGCCGCTGAAGCGGCGAATACGATCGTGAATGCTCATCAGGCGAGCAGTTTGCCGAGCCGCGCGCGGCTGTCCTTCAGATCCGCGCGCTCGCCAATCGGTTGCATCAAAAACTGGTTCATGTCGGCGCGCAGTTTGATGGCGCGGTCGGTAAGCGGATCGGATCCGGCGACATACGCGCCGACGTTGATCAGGTCGCGTTGCTGGGCGTAGCGGCTCCACAGCTCCTTGAATACGATCGCCATACGCATCTGCTCGGCATCGACCAGCTTCGGCATGACGCGCGATATCGACGCTTCGACGTCGATCGCGGGGAAGTGGCCCGAATCCGCCAGGCGACGACTCAACACGATGTGACCGTCGAGAATCGCGCGCGCCGCATCGACAATCGGATCCTGATGATCGTCGCCTTCCGCGAGCACCGTATAGAACGCCGTCACGGAGCCAGGGCCGCCGACATTGCCGGCCTGTTCGACGAGGCGCGGCAGTAACGCGAATACCGATGGCGGATAACCTTTCGTCGTTGGCGGTTCGCCGACGGCAAGGCCGATCTCGCGCTGCGCCTGCGCAACGCGCGTCAACGAATCCATCACCAGCAGGACATTGCGACCCATGGCGCGATAACGATGCGCGATCTCGGTTGCCAGACGCGCTGCGCGCAGACGCAGCACCGGCGCGTCGTCCGCCGGCGAAGCGACCACGACGGCGCGCTTCAAACCCGCCGAGCCGAGACTCTCGTCGATGAACTCGCGCACTTCGCGGCCGCGTTCGCCGATCAGGCCCACTACCACAACGTCCGCCCCGGTATATCGAGACATCATTCCCAGCAGCATGCTCTTGCCGACACCGCTGCCCGCGAACAAACCCAGCCGTTGGCCGACACCGACCGTGAGCAAGCCGTTGATGGCGCGAACGCCGACGTCGAGCGCGGTTGCAACCGGCACCCGTTGTAGTGGGTTGAATCGACCGGGTCGATCTGCGGCACCGATCGGCGTCTGTTCGAGCGGACGCCCGTCGAGCGGCCGACCGAGTCCGTCTACGACACGGCCGAGCAGGCCCTCCATCACCGGCCCCTTACGATCTCGTTGGGGGCGAACCGCAGCGCCGGGACGCAATCCCGTCACGTCGGCGAACGGCATCAAGAACGTCGTACCTTCCGAGAAGCCGACCACTTCCGCGGGAACCACGCCGCCTTCGACCTCAACGAGACACTCGCTGCCGACACCCTGATCGCAGCCGGTCACTTCGAGCGAGTAGCCGACGGTACGCCGCACGCGGCCCTTTACGACCGTCGGTGCGCGTTCGGCAGTGGCTACGCGACTCAATCCATCGAGCAGCGCGTCGACATCAGCCATTGCGGAATCCCGCGAAACGCTCGTCGAGCAATCCGTATGGATCGAAGTCGACGCTGCGTTCGTCGGTGCGGACCGAAACGCCGCCTTCGGCTACCGCTTCGTCCGCCTCTATGAGGATGCCGTCCAGTTGTGCGTGCAACCACACCGAGTCGTTCGGATTGACGTGCACGCGCACGTTCGGCGCGGTGGCGTCGAGATGTTCGAGTCCTGCGCGGACGTAAGCCTCGAACACGTCGAGCGTTGTCGTTAACTCGCGATCGAGCACCTTACTGCAGATTGCATGCGTGACCTCGACGAGCCGTTGCTGTTGCTGCGCGTCGACCTTGATGCGCGACTGTTCCAGCGCGCGAATGCTCGCAGCCAACCGATCCTTCAGGGTGCGCACTTCATCGGCGGCGGCGGCCAGCCCGGCCACATGGCCGGTTTCGAATCCGTTTTCGAATTCGACCTGCGCCGCTTGCGCGGCACCGGGGCGTCGCATCGCCACAGGCAACCGGACCGCGCTGCCGAACTCCGGCCATGCGAAGCGGCCGCCTGAAGCGTCGGCGTGTCGATCGACATCCGTCATGGTGCGTTTTCCCTAAAGACCAAGGCAACGTTCAGATCAATTGCTCGCCGGCGCCGCCGAGAACGATTTCACCGGCATCGGCGAGGCGACGCGCAATCACGAGAATCTCGCGCTGCGCGGACTCGACCTCGCTGACGCGCACCGGGCCTTTCGTTTCGAGGTCGTCTTTCAGCAGATCGGCGGCCCGCTTCGACATGTTCGAGAAGATCTTCTCTTTCATCTGTTCCTCGGCACCCTTCAGCGCCAGCACCAGGTTGTCGGTGGACACCTCGCGCAGCAGCACCTGAATGCCCTTGTCGTCCACATCCATCAGGTTCTCGAAGATGAACATCAGATCCTGGATTTCGTTGGCGAGCGTCTCGTTCGACTTGCGGATGCCGGCGAGTATTTCTTCGTCAGCGCCGGAGCCGAGTTTGTTCATGATTTCGGCGGCGACCTGCGTGCCACCCATTTGCGCGAAGCGGGTTGCCGACTTTCCGCCGACCTGTTCTTCGAGCACCGCGTTCAATTCCAGCAGCGCATTCGGCGGTACCGATTCGAGCGTGGCGACGCGCGACAGCACGTCGATCTTCGCTTCCGTGTCGGTCATAAAACCGAGCACTTCAACGGCCTGCTCGGGTTCCAGGTGCGACAGCACGATCGCCTGAATCTGCGGATGCTCGTGCACCATGAAGTCCGCTACCGTGCGCGCGTCCATCCACTTCAATTTGTCGATGCCGGCCGTGTTGCCGCCGAGGATACGATCGACCAGCGTACGAGCTTTGTCTTCGCCGAGCGCACCGATGAGCATTTTGCGGATGTACTCCGACGCCCCGATGGTCAGGCCGGATTGACCGGTGACCGTATCGAGAAAGGCTTCGAGCACATTGGAAATCTGTCCCATATTGACACTGCGCAGGTTCGCCATCGCCGAACCGACGCGCTGCACCTCGCGCGGGTCGAGATGTTTCAGCACGCGCGCCGCGTCGTCTTCGCCGAGTGCCAACAGCAGCACTGCGGCGCGGTCGACGCTCGGCAGCTTTTCGCGATTGTCCTTCGGTTTTTCCGCTGGACGATTGTCGACCGCGGCTTCACTCATCTTTAGACACCCAGTGCTTTACCACTTGCGCGACGCGCGCAGGATTTTCCGCAACGAGCCCGCGCACGGTGGCGAGTTGCGACTGATGCGCCGGACCGCCAAGCAAGCCCTGCCCGCTATCGAGCCCGCCGTAGTAACGGTCGCCCGTACCGCGCATCGCGACGAGCCGCGCCATCGCGGCGTCGGA
>JANLUG010000517.1:0-3968 GCA_031363335.1 Gammaproteobacteria bacterium | reverse complement strand
CAACTCGACGATGCGCGCGCTACCGAGGAGCGACTGGCTACACAAGTGCGCGAGTTGAAAGCGGCATCGCAACGCGCGCCCGAAGCGGATGGCACGGCGGCGCGAGCACCGATGTCGAAACCGAACGGGCTGTTCGAACTGCCGCCTGAACATGTCGACGAACTACAGCAGATTCGCGGCATCGGCGACGGCTTCGAGCGAGGCTTGAACAAGCTCGGGATTTATCAGTTCAGCCAACTGGCAGGACTCTCGGCACAAGAGATCGTCTGGATCGAGGCACACCTGCCGACATTCCACGGGCGCATCGACCGCGATGACTGGCCGGGACAGGCGGCCGCATTGATGGCGGCATCGGAACATGCCGAGTGGTCGTTGCGGGCGCAGAACGCGCCGTCCATGTCGCCGCGAATCAACTAGCCGACTCGCGTAGACTGCTTCGATCTACTTCCGGGATGGCCTTGCGTGGGTACGCGCGTTCGACGTTTGGGACTGATTGGTGACGTTCACGCCGAACACCGGCGCCTCGACGCCGCCATTGAACATCTGCTCGGAGAAGGCGTCGATGCAGTGTGCTGCACCGGCGACGTCGCCGATGGAGCGGGCGACGTCGATACGTGCTGCAGGCTGTTGGCGGATGCAGGCGTGCTGTGCGTCGCCGGCAATCACGATCGCTGGTTGCTCGCGGACCGGATGCGAAACGTACCTCAGGCGCACCGCCTCTCGGAAATCGCGCCGTCCAGCCGCGACTACATAGAATCGTTACCGGCGATGCGCACCATCGACACACCGCTCGGTGCCGCGCTCCTCTGCCACGGTGTTGGCGGCAACGACCTGCGCAAGGTCTGGCCCGGGTCGGTGCGCATGCCGATCGAACGTAGTCCCGAACTCGATGCGTTGATCGAACTCGGTGAAGTGCGCTTCGTCATGAATGGTCATATGCACTATCGCGTCATCGTGAATTTCGAGCAGTTGGCGGTGCTGAACGCGGGCACGCTCAAGGGCGAGCATCGGCCCGGCGTGTCGATCGTCGATTTTGATGCGCAGACCGTCAACGCATTCGAGTTCGGCGCGGACTTCTCCATGCATCGCGTCGCCGAGCGACTGATCAACGACGAAGGCCGACGCATCTGGCGCAATACGCAGGAGTTCGACAGCGCCTGGACGCCGATCGCGCTCTACGCGGCCTGAGCGAGTCGTTAGTTCCGGTATTCGATGTGTGCTTCGTCGAACAGCGCGCGCAGGTCATCGAGCCGCGTGCCGTAGCGTTTCCAACGGCCGACCGAGCTCGCATAGATCGGACTGCGCACCTGCACGGAGCTCGCCGTGGCCACCGGTGCCGTGTTCGCGTGGAAATTCAGACAGGCGTCGTCCCACGGCAGACCGCAGAATTCGACGAGGCGGCGCGACTCGCGCTCCTGATCCGCGACCAGCGACTCGTAGTGGATCTCGATGAACCGCGCCGGCGGCAAGGTCCGACGCCAGAGCGCCATCAGCGCATCGAAATGCACGTAGTAACGTCCGGTGTCGAGCAGATCGTACGCGTAGTTGTAGTACGAATAGCTCGTGGCGAAGAGTTGCCGCAGGTTGCTGAGACACGCGTCCATCGGGTTGCGCCGCAGGCAGATGATGCGCGCGTTCGGCAACGCGGCGTGGATCAACACGGCGTAGAAGAAGTTCAGCGGCATCTTGTCGATGAAACGGTGCGTGTGCCCGGTGCGCGCGCGCGTGCCGTCGAGATAGCGGGCGCCGACCGACGCGAAGTCGAGCGTCGCGCTCGCGGCGAGCGTGTCGGTGTCCAGCACCTTGTTCGATGCCGTGCCGGTCATGCGTTTGACGATCATCGCGAAATCCGTCAGTTCGCCGGCGGAGAGAACCTCCGGATGGCTCGACAGGATCCGGTCGACCAGCGTCGTGCCGGTGCGCGGCATACCGATGATGAAGATCGGCTGGTCGGATGGATCACCCTGCGCATGCGCGCCTGCCGTTGCGGCGGCGGCGGCGAACAACCGGGCGTCTTCGGCGCGGTCGTAGTTCAGCGCGTTGCGCTTGTCCGCCGTTGCGCGCGCAAGCCAGTCGAACGAGCGCGTGTACTCGCCGAGATCTTCCAGCTGTTTGGCCAGCGCGTGGCCGATGTGCAGCTTCGCATCCGGGTCGTTGCCGAGCCGTCCGAACAGCGCCTCGAGAAGCGCCACGTCGTTGCGGTCCGGCGTGGCGCGGCGCAACTGGACCAATGACGAGCGCGCGCGATAAAGATCCGGATCAATGTCGAGCGCGCGTCGGTATGCGGCCTCAGCGCCGGCAAAGTCGCCGATGAACTGTCGCGCCGCGGCGAGGTTGTAGAAGTAGCTCGCGTTCCGCGCGTCGAGCAAGACGGCGCGTTCGAACAACGGCACGGCGCCGGCATGGTCGCCGGTCCGGCTTAACACGACGCCAAGCGTGTCGAATGTCAGCGCGTCCTGCGGGTCGAGGTCGACGCCGCGCCGCGCAGCGGCTTGTGCGTCGAACGGAAGGTTCAGTGCGACGAAACACCGCGCGAGGTGGGCGTGATACCGCGGATCATGGTCGCTCAGCCGGATTGCCCGACCGAGTACGTCGACCGCCTTGGCGAAGTTGTCGTGATCGGCGGCGATGAGCGCGAGAATGAAGAAGGCATCGGCGTAATTTGAATCGCGGTCGAGGATTCGCATGCACCATTCATGTGCGCGCTGATAGGATCTGCCCGCCAGCGAGCGCTCGGCTTCGCGATACCACGCCGCATGTTCCCGTTCTGATGGGGTCGTTTCGGGCATGTGAGAGATGGTAGCGGGATCTGTTCGTGAAATGGACGAGTCGGCGCTGGTTTTGCATGCGTAGATGGCTGAACGCAGGATCGTCGTGTCTAGTTGCCCGGCTGGGCATTGGGGAGATCGAAGAATGAAGGACCGCGGAATATTTCGCCGGAAGCCGCTTGCCGCTGCGATCAGTGCGCTGACAGTACCGCTTTGGGGCGCCGGAGCGCCGCCGGCGTTTGCCGCCGACGAAGAACAGATCGAAGTGATCGTGGTGACGGCGACGCGCCGCTCCGAGAGCATTCAGGAGGTGCCGATCAACATCTCCGCGGTGACCGGATCGGAAATCGAACAACAGGGACTGACGAATCTCGCCGAACTGGCGTCATGGGTGCCCGGCTTGCACGTCGTCGACCAGGGGGCACGCGGCACTGGCCGCATCGTCGCACGCGGTTTGAACGCGGATCCGCTGTCGAGCGCGGAAGCACTCGGCAACGACGGCGGCGGCATGGTCGCGACGTATCTCGGCGAGATCCCGATCTACATCGACTTGCAGCTCAACGACATGGAGCGGGTCGAAGCGCTGTTGGGTCCGCAAGGCACGCTCTACGGCGCCGGCACGATGGCCGGCGCGATCCGCTACATCCCGAATCGCCCGGTATTCGACAAGACGGAAGTCAAACTGCGCGGTAGCGGATACGGCTACGACAACGAGTCGGCGCTCGGCGGCGACGGCGGCGCCACGATCAATCTGCCGATCAGCGAGACGCTGGCGTTCCGCGGCAGCTACGACTATCGCAGCGATCCCGGCTTCATCGATTATGACTACCTCGTGCGCGATATCGGTGTGTCGAATCCCGACCCGGACTTCACCAATCCGGTCGATGTCGCGGCCAACCTGAAGCAGCACAAAGGCGCGAACGACGTGCAGACGAAGTCCGGCCGTGCGGCATTGCGCTGGCAACCCACCGAAGCCGTCGATGCGACGTTGAGTTACTACGCGCAGTTCGTCGACGCGGGCGGACGCAACATCACGTCCGACGATGAACTCAGCCTCGAGAAATACGTATCGGATTTGCGCGTGATGGAGCCGAACCATCGCGACAATCAACTCGTCGCGCTCGAGGTCACCGTCGATCTGGGCTTCGCGGAACTCACCTCGGCTACCGGTGGCTCGCGATATCAAGAGGACGGCCATCG
>JANLUG010000364.1:0-4724 GCA_031363335.1 Gammaproteobacteria bacterium | reverse complement strand
CCGAGCGCCAGCAGCATGCCGAACTCGCGTGTGCGTTCGAACACCGTCATCATGAAACTGTTGAAGATGCTGAACGTCACCAGCAGCGTGACCAGCGAGAGCATCACGAGGCTGCTGGCGCGCTTGAGCTGCATCATCTGCGCGACCTCCGGCATCAACCGTTGCCACGACAATGCGACGCTAGCCGTTCCGAACCGTGCAATCGCGGCGTCGACCGCGGGCAGCACCGCGTCGACACGCTCGAAGTCGGCTACGCGCGCGACAACCATGTGCACCTGGTCGCCGAGCCCGAATTCGTCCTGGAACGCGGCCAGTTGAACCTGCACCAGCGCGCGATCGAGGTCGGCCGAGCCCGATTCGACGATCCCCGCGACGTGCAGCGACAGCGCCGCAACGCCGCCATCGAGCTTGCTGCCGAGCAGAACGAACTCGTCGCCGATGCCGATTCCGAGGTTGCGTGCGATCACAGCACCGAGCAGCGCGTCGGTCGGACCGGCGATGTAGTGCCCCTCAACGACCAGGTCAGAGAGCGACGAGACCGACGGCTCCGCTTGCGGATCGACGCCCATCACTTGAGCTGCGTAACTGCGTTCCCCGACCGAAACGAGCGCGAAGCCGATCGCCCGTTGCGCAACCGCGGTAACGCCCGGAACGTTCCTCAATGCGCGCGCCACTGCGGTCGCGTCGGGCAGCAGATTGCGTAGCGACGGATCGTCCGCATAGGCGGAGTTCTGGATCTGCAGGTGACCGCTCAGCAGTCGGGTTGCATTGTCGGCCATTGCACCCATCGCGCCGCCCTCCAGCGAGTATGCCGCGACGATCAGCATCACCGCGAACGCGATGCCACCTGCTGTGAGGGCCGTGCGCAGACGATTTCGCCACAGGTTGCGCCATGCAATCGCGCCGACGAGACCGAGCGCATTCGTCGCGCGGCCGCCCCGCAGATCCGTGCGCGACATCGCGTCGATGTTCATTGGCTGCGGGGCGACTGCAGCGCGAAGACCGTGAACAGGCCGTCGTCGATCTTGATATCGAATTGCGCCTGGTCGTACGCGATCTCGGTCCATTCGTCGGGTTTGTCGAGCGGCACCATCCGCATCCGCGTCGCGAACGTGCGCCCGCCCAGTGTTTTGATCTCGCGTGTTTCCAACCGCTTCAGCGGCTGCATCGCCTGGTCGTAAAAGGTCTGACCGAGCAGCACGTGATCGTCGCGCAATACGATTTGCTCCTTACCCCACACCACCGGTGCATCGTCGTGCGGAATCGCATCGACCGTGTATACCTGATGACCATCGCGCGTTTCGTTGCCGACCAACGTGAGTTCGTACTGGTGCAGCAGCTGATCGGTGCGAGACAGGTCGCTGTACGAAAAGTCGGAGCCCGCCCAGCCCTGCGACATCATGCTGTACGGCAGACGGATGACGCGGTTCAGCTTCGGCGTGAACGTCCACATCTGCTCGCCCTGTTTCAACGTCGCGTTGCCGGCATCCTTCGAAGGCGCCGTGAAGCGGATCAGCGCGTCTTCGCGGCCGCGCGTCCACGCGACGAGTTTCGACGAGCGCTCCCAGCCCGGGCGGTGGATCACCATCGAGAATTCGGTATATGACGTCTGCCCGCGCGTCAGATCGATGACGCCCGCAATCAGTTCGCGCGCGGTCGGCGGATCTGCAGCGGCTACGGGCGCCGCCATCGACATCGCGATGGGCAGCGCGGTCGACATCGCGATCGATATCGAAAGGAACAGCCGCCGAATCGAGCAGCGCATCATGTTTCAACCTGCGCGTTGGACCACGTCGTTTACCGAGCCATCGAACTCGGGCATAGTTTTATACATTCAATTTTTTGACTGTGTCAAATTACATGTCGCTTCGCGAGCAAAAGAAGGTCCGCGCCCGATCCGACATTCTTGCCGCCGCGAACACGCTGATCGCGCGCAAGGGCTACGACAGCACGACGATGCGCGAAATCGCCGACGCCGCGAACCTGTCGTATCAGACGTTGTACAACTACTTCCCGAGCAAGGCGCAGATCGTGCAAGCGATGCTGACCGACGTCGGCAAAGCCGACACCCGACTCGCAGCGATCATCTCGGGTTCCGGCGGCCTCGTCGGCAAGCTGCACCAGGTCATCAAGCACTACTTCGACCTCGTTGCGCTTCGCGAGCGGGCGCTGTGGCGGGAGATCGTGCTCGAGGTCATCAAGAATGCGCCGGAGTACCTCGCGCTGCAGGCACTGAATGCGAGTGTCGGCTACAACGTTCTGCGGACGCTGCTGCGCGATGCGCAAGAAGCGGGCGAACTCGATCCGTACGTCGACGCGGATCTGTTGGCGCAGACGCTGCATGCGATCACCGACTTCGCGTTCCTGCGTTTCGTGCTCGAACCGAATCCGTCGAAGGTCGTTGCGTTGAAGACGTTGCGCAATCAGGTGGAACTGCTCGTGCAACCGTATCTCAGGAACGGCTGAGCTCACGCTGTTCCGGCGCTATTCGCCCGCTGCTGCCGCGTCGACGATCACCCGCAACCCGGCGCTCGTCAGACCGATGGCTTGCGCGGACTCGACACACGCCGATCGCGACGCGAGCAATCGTTCGACCGCGTGCGCCGTCGTAGCTGCCGCATCGGGCGTTGCGGTCAGTGCGATGCCGGTCACGTCGGTCACTTCGCTGCGCCCCGACAGCAGCGCGGACGGATCGTCAAGCGTTGCCGCGCCGCGCAGACGCGCGGCTACTGCCCCGCGCAGCGCCGGATCGCGTGCTTCCGTGAGCGAGCCAAGCAGCATGAAGCCGAACGTCTCGATCTGCGCTGCGATGTCGGAGGTCGCGCTGGCGCGTGCGGCGACGAGGACCCGCGACGTATCGAGAAACGCGCTCGGGTCCGCCGCGTCGATGCCCTTCGCGATTGCGATGGATCGCGCCGCCAGCCACAGACCCCGTTGGGCGGCAGCGTGGTCCAGCGGAAGATCCTGCGTTGCCGACGCGCAGACGCCGGTACCTGAGCTTCCCGCCGCGACGGGCTGCAGCGCGCCGTCGAACAGTGCGAGCGCCGTCGCCAGCGCGGCCGCAGCGCGCGCTTGCACGGTGACGAGTGTCGAACCCGTATCGGCTCGATTTGCTTCGTTCACCACCGTCAGCCGGAACGTCAGATCGGCGGCACTCGCAACGGACGGCGCGACGAAAGTTGCGCGGGCCTTGTTCGCATCGGTCAACGCCACCGAGGGACCACCCGTCTGCGCCCACGAATACGACTGGATCGAGCCCGAAGGTTGGCTGTTCGAACCGTCGAGCGTCACCACGTCGCCGGACACCGCTGTCTGATCCGCGCCGGGTTTCGCGACCGGATCGAGCGCCTGGTTGCAGAACACCGGATCGCCGACGCATACGTGCACCGACGTGCCGTCGCCGCAGCCGAGTAGAGCCGTCAGATACAAGCCCGCATACACCCAACGCGTCACAGCTACTCCTCCGCGTCGACTTCGATGATCCTACCGATCGGTTCGATGCACCGATCGCCTTCGTTGCGCGAGGTGTTAACGTAGGTACTGACCGGTACCACACTCAACGCCACCGGCAACCGCGAACGAAGCAACGTGGCCTTCAGATCCGTCTGGTTTTCGGCGCGATCCATCCAGCGCCGCCCCTCCGCGCGCGACAACATCACCGGCTGGCGCCGGTGCACGAACGCCAGTCGATCATGCACCGCGGTCGTGATGACCGCAAAACTCTCGAGTGTCTCGTCGCCGTTGCGCCAGCGATCCCAGATCCCCGCCAGCAACAGACCGTCGTCGTGCCTCGGCCGGATGTAATACGGCAGCTTGCGGTCGCCGTCCTTCGTCCATTCGTAGTAACCGGCAACCGGCAGCACGCAGCGGCGCCGCGCGAACGGTTCCTTGAACGCGGCGCTGGTCTCGAGCGTCTCCGCTTTCGCATTGAACATGCTGTAGCGCGTCGACATCTCCTTGGACCAGTACGGCGTCAGCCACCAGCGCATCGTCACCGTCTCGAGCGCGCCCAGCGCGTTCGCGCGCACCACCGGCAGCGGCTCTGTCGGCGCGACGTTGTGCCGGTCCGACCCCGGATACGGCTGACTGACCATGTCCATGAACAGCAGCGTCAGCGGACCCGAACTGACATTGACGCGACCACACATCGAAAACGAGCCCTGCGCGTCAGCGTTTCGTGATCGCGTCTACCGCGGCCATGTCGGCCGCGTCGAGCCGCCACGTCCCCGCGGCGACATTCGCATCGACCTGTGCCGCCGATGTCGCACCCGCAATGACGCTCGAAATCACCGGCTTCGTCAGCAGCCAGCCGAACGCGAGATCGAGCAGGCCGTGGCCGCGCTCGGTCGCGAACGCCGTCAGTGCCTCCACGATCGTGAAGTTGCGTTCGTTCAGCGCGCGCTCGGCGAGCCGCCCTACCGTTGCCAGCCGGGTGCCTTGTGGCGGCGGCTCGTTGCGATGGTATTTGCCGGTCAGCATGCCGCTGCCGAGCGGGAAGAACGGCAGCATGCCGAGGCCGAACCGGTCGCAACTGCCGAGCACTTCGGACTCGATGCCGCGTTCGAGCAGGCTGTAGTGATTCTGCGCCGAGACGAACCGCGCGTCGTGACCGGTGCGAGCGGTCCAGTCGGCGTCAGCGATCTGCCAGCCCGAAAAATTCGAGCAGCCGATGTAGCGAACCTTGCCGTGGCGGACTAGATCGTCGAGCGCACCGAGCGTCTCGT
>JANLUG010000493.1:0-3229 GCA_031363335.1 Gammaproteobacteria bacterium | reverse complement strand
AGCAGGAACGTGATGCCCTGCTGCGGTTTGCCGCTGAAGTCGGTGCGTACCAGGCAGAACATCCGATTCGCGTGATGCGCGTGTGTCGTCCAGATCTTCGAGCCGTTCAGTACGTAGTGCTCGCCGTCGATGTCGGCGCGTAGCTTCAGCGAGGCGAGATCGGAGCCGGCGCCCGGTTCGGAGTAACCCTGACACCAGTAATCCTCGGCGGAGAGAATCCGCGGCAGGAAGAACGCGCGCTGCTCCGGTGTGCCGTGACCGATCAACATCGGTCCGCACATGCCGAGTCCCATCGGCGCCACGCCCGGTGCGCCGGCGAGGCTCGCTTCGGTCGTCCAGATGTGGCGCTGCATCAGATCCCAGCCGGTGCCGCCGTACTGCTTCGGCCAGCTCGGCGCGATCCAGCCCTGCGCATACAGAATCTTGTGCCAGCGGATATTCGTGTCGTAGTCCTGGAAGACGCCGGGACAGAAGCGCGCGCCGTCGCGCAGATCGTCGTCCAGGGCGCCGTCGAGAAAACGCCGTACTTCGTCGCGGAAGCGTTCGTGTTCAGGCAGCAGGCGTATGTCCATCGGCTTCCAGCGCTCTCACGTATGCGTCCAACTCGAACACGTGCGGATCGTCAGCGTCAAGGTTGCGCAAAGCCGCGGCGAGTTCGTACAGGTATTCGCGATTCGTTCCGCTTGGCCCGTGACTCTTCAGGATCTGCCGCGCGAGTGTCTCAATCGGCGCGTCGCCGAGAAATGCGTGATTGTTCCGGTGCGCGATGTAGACGACACCGCGCTCGCGTCCGTCATCGAACTCGAGTTCGACGTCGTTGCGTTCATAGCCGTTCTTTTCGCGCTGGTCGAGATGATCGAATACCGCGTGATCGATGAGGTATGCCATGCCGTCGCATCGCGCATCGTGCTTGGGAATCAGCGTGACCACCCGGCCTGGTGCGTCGGCCGTACCGCGATGATCGTGCGACCCCTGCCAGAAACGCCGGCTCCAACCGTCGATGCGGGCGCGTCTGCGAACTTGGAACGGGAAATCCGGGCGCCAGATCAGCGAACCGTAACCGAATACCCAGACCGCATCCGTTCGCTTCAGGAGAGTCCCACCGACACCGCAAAGGCGCGCTTGCACTCTTCCTGCAGCGCAGGGTTCATCAGATAGTCGATCGCCGTCATCGCCAGCGCCTTGGCGCCGTCGAGCGCGGCCGCGTCGCCCATCTCGGAGCCCGCCCACTTTGCGAAGTCGGGATGATGGATCACGACGTTACTCGGCGCCGATGCGAGCATCGGATGGATCGACGGAACCCGGTAGCTGACATTGCCCATGTCGGTGCTGCCGCTGGATCCCGCCGGCAGTTTGTCCATTGGGAAAAAGGTTCGGCCGAGCGATTCGGCATTGCGTTGAAAACTGGCCGCAAGCGGCCAGCTCGTATTCAGATCGAGGTAGTCGACGCCGGCCCATTTCACATCCACTTCGCACCCCGCTCCTTTTGCCCCCGCTTCGAAGCAGGCCTGCACGCGTGGTTTCAACCGCGCCAGATCCTCGACGTTAGCGGCGCGGACATAGAAGTCGCCGGCCGCAAAGTCGGGAACGATGTTCGGCGCCAGGCCGCCGTCGGTAACGATGCCGTGAATGCGCTCGGTCGCCTGGATGTGCTGGCGCAGGTTCGAGATCGCCTGATACGCGAGCAACAGTCCGTCGAGCGCGTTGATGCCGCGATGCGGCATCGCGGATGCGTGCGCCGCGCGGCCGTGATATTCGACGCGCACCTCGGCGACGCAGATGCACGGCATCGTCGTCAGATTGATGCCCGATGGGTGAATCATCATCGCGGCGTCCACGCCGTCGAATGCGCCGGCGCGCGCCATCAGCTCCTTGCCGCCGCCTTTCTCTTCGGCAGGTGTTCCCAACAGGCGAACCGTGCCGCACAGGCGGTCTCGAATTTCGGCGAGGCCGAGTGTCGCGCCCAACGCGGCTGTCGCGATCAGATTGTGTCCGCAGGCGTGACCGATCCCCGGAAGTGCGTCGTATTCGGCAAGCAACGCCACACACGGACCGGCCTTGCTTCCCGCGAATTCGCTCTCGAAGGCGGTCTCCAGACCGTACACCGAACGCTGCACGGGCAAGCCGGCGGAGGCGAGCGTGTCGCACAGCAATCCGCTCGCATGACGTTCGTTGAACGCAAGCTCCGGGTGCGCGTGAATGTCGTGCGATACGTCGATCAGATTCTGCGCGAGCGCATCGATTCGACTTACGACGATCTGTTTCAGTTCGGCGATCATGGGCGTGCTCCGAAGGCCGGCGGCTGCCGGCGAGCGGCCATGATTGCAGGGATGCCTGTAGCGCCACAAGTCCGCGGCGGGCGGCTGAAAACCAGCCCGACAGCTTGGACGCTAACGGCGAATATAAGGGGTGATGAGACGTCGCGTGGGCCGCCAAAGCGGATGTCGATTGCGGGCCAATCCGCACCGCGCCGCGTCGAACAAATCGTAATTCATGCGACTTAATACCATTGACTCCGCATCGGCGATCTTTTAAAAGAATCAAGCTTGCTGGTTTTTTGGCGAGCGGGGTGTTTCAAGGGGTGGCGGTCCTGCCGGATCACGGCGGGCAAATGGGGAGCAATCCGAGCATGAGATTTTCGAAGCTATTCGTAGCTATGGCGCCGTCCGCGTGCGCGTTTATTGCAGGCGTCCCTGCGGTTCTATTCAGCGTGGCGGCGGCTGCCGCTGAACCTGCGCAAACGAGCGCGGGTGTGATCGAAGAAATCGTCGTGACATCGCGGCGCGAAGAGGAATCGATTCAGGACGTCCCCGTCGCGGTATCCGCGTTCACACAGCAGGACATCCAGCGGATCGCGCCCTACACGTTGGTCGATTTCGACAACCTGATGCCCAACGTGTCCGTGGGACAACAAACCGCCGGACCCAGCATGGGCGCCATCTTCATTCGCGGACTCGGCACCGCCGATGTCGAGAAGACCGTTGCGCCGCAGGTAGGTGTAGTTGTCGACGGTATCTTCCAGGCGAACAACACAGGCCAACTCGTGGACATGTTCGACGTCGATCAGGTCGAAGTGAACCGCGGACCACAAGGCGTGTTGTACGGTAAAAACACCACGGGCGGAACGATCGTGGTGCGACGCACGCAGCCGGTTTTCAATGAATTCAACTACAAGGCATCCATCGAAGCCGGCGATTACAGTGAGCAGATTTACAAGGGCAAAGTGAAC
>JANLUG010000476.1:0-1985 GCA_031363335.1 Gammaproteobacteria bacterium | reverse complement strand
CCCAATGGCGTACGCTGTTCGATACCTGTTGCTCGCGGCCGTCATCGGCGGCCTGGTCGGTCTGACCGTCGTCGCGTGGATGCGCTCGGCCGATCCGGCGACAGTCGGGTTCGCCGCAGCAGTCGCCGCAGCAGAACCTTCCGTGGTTAACATCTATTCGCGCAAAGCGGTCCACACGCGTTTACATCCGATCTGCGAACTGCCCCGCTATAGGGAGCTGTGCGACGCCGCGAACGTTCCGGACCGCCGCCCACAGAACTCGTTGGGATCGGGCGTCATCGTCAGAAGCGACGGCTACATTCTCACGAACGCACACGTGATTGCCGATGCGGACGAGATCGAGGTGTCGTTTTCCGACGAACAGAAGACGTCGGCCGAACTCGTCGGCACCGATCCTGAAACCGATCTTGCGGTGATCCGCGCGAACGCGACGGGTCTAAGGCCGATCGAGATGGGCTCGTCCGACGACGCGCGTGTCGGCGACATCGTGCTCGCGATAGGCAATCCGTTCGGCATCGGGCAAACGGTGTCGATGGGCATCGTCAGCGCCAAAGGTCGTTACGGTCTCAGCAGTCCGTACGACGACTTCATACAGACCGACGCCGCGATCAATCCCGGCAACTCCGGTGGCGCACTGATCGACGTGAAGGGCCGGCTGCTCGGAATCAATTCGCTGTTCTACAGCCAGACCGGTGGTTCGCAAGGGCTCGCATTCGCGGTTCCCGTCAAACTCGCGCTGTCGGTGCTCGAGGAAATCATTGCCGACGGCCGCGTCATTCGCGGTTGGCTGGGCATCAACATCGATCCGGTGCCCGCGCCCGACAAGACGGGTCTCGTGATCGCTCAAGTCGTAAGGGACAGCCCTGCCGCGACCGCAGGAGTCATGAGCGGCGACGTCATCGTCGCAATCAACGATCAACCGGCGGTGGTGCCGCGCGTGGTCTCGCGCCAGATCGGCGTGGCGGAACCGGGCAGCGACGTCAAATTGAGCCTGTTGCGCAACGGCGAACCGCTCGTAGTACACGCGACCGCCGGAGTGCGCCCACCGCCGGCACCGCAGTAGTCCAGCGAGTCAGCCGTTGTGGTCGATACCGCGGATACGCGCCAGCGCAGAACGCGCGTGAGCGGTAAGGCCCTCGCCCGTAGCTAGCGTCGCTGCGATTCGGCCGAGTTCTTCAGCGCCTTGCGCCGAGCATCGAATCACCGACGCGCGTTTCTGAAAGTCGTACACGCCCAACGGCGAAGCAAAGCGCGCGGTTCCGAACGTCGGCAGCACGTGACTCGGCCCGGCGACGTAGTCTCCCAGCGCTTCGCTCGTAGACGCCCCGACGAAGATCGCGCCGGCGTGGCGAATCTGCGGCAACAGCGCGTCGGGGTCCGCGACCGCCAGCTCCAAATGTTCAGGCGCGATGCGGTTCGCGATTGCCACCGCATCGTCTAGATCGCGCGTGAGGATCAATGCGCCGCGTTGCTTCAGCGACGCAGCGATCGTCTCGCGACGCGACAGATCCGGCAGCAGCCGCTGCATCGACGCGTAGACCGCATCGAGATGATCTGCGCTCGGCGTCAGTAGAATCGCTTGCGCCGCGGCATCGTGTTCGGCTTGCGAAAACAGATCCAGCGCAAGCCAGTCGGCCGGCGCCGATCCGTCGGATATCACGAGAATCTCACTGGGACCCGCAATCACATCGATGCCGACGGGTCCGAATACGAGTCGCTTGGCCGCTGCAACGTAAGCGCCGCCAGGCCCAACGATCTTGTCGACGCGCGGTATCGTCTTCGTCCCGAATGCGAGCGCCGCAATTGCCTGCGCACCACCGACACAGAACACGCGACTGACACCCGCAATGTGCATCGCCGCCAGCACGAGCGGATTGCGCACGCCGTCCGGCGTCGGCACTGTCACGATGATCTCCCGAACACCGGCCACGCGCGCCGGAATGACCGTCATGAGAACGGAAGATGGATACGCGGCCTGGCCGCCG
>JANLUG010000439.1:0-6624 GCA_031363335.1 Gammaproteobacteria bacterium | reverse complement strand
ACGCCAACGGCACTTCGTCCACAGTCACTGCAATCCATGCCACGCTGGAGAGCAGCACTGATCCGAACAGAATTGTCGGCACGCGGGACATATCGGTAAGCGGGTCCTTCGCTTCCTGAAGTGATGCGTCGAGTCCGCATTTTGGCCGGATAGCGTCCGCGAAACAGTTAGTTAGCTCTCAATCGCAGACCGCCGCGCAGGCGCTTCTTCGAGAACACCGTCACAATATCGGGCCGCGGCTGTCTGCGTTGATTTACCATCGATGCCCACGCGACGCACAGATCAGTTTCGATGAAAACTCCGCTGGATTTCCGCACCGAGCCCGCCGCTTACCGGCATTGGAAGCTGCGCATCACGCCGCCGTCAGCGGAATTGATCCTCGACGTGCAGGAAGCCGGCGGCGCCGCGCCCGGCTACGAGCTGAAGCAGAATTCGTACGACATCGGCGTGGACATCGAACTGGCCGACGCAATTCAGCGGCTGCGCTTCGAACATCCCGAGGTTCACGTCGTGACACTGCGCTCCGGCAAGCCCGGCATCTTCTGTGCCGGCGCGAACATCCGGATGCTGGCCGGCGCGACGCACGCGCACAAAGTGAACTTCTGCAAATTCACCAACGAGACGCGCAACGCCATCGAAGAAGCGTCGGCGGAATCCGGGCAGCGTTATCTCGCGGCGCTCGGCGGAACCGCGGCCGGTGGCGGTTACGAACTCGCGCTCGCCGCCGATCACCTGCTGCTGATCGACGACGGCAACGCGGCGGTGTCGCTGCCCGAAGTGCCGCTGCTCGCGGTGCTGCCGGGCACCGGCGGACTCACCCGGTTGACCGACAAGCGCCGCATCCGCCGCGACATCGCCGATGTGTTCTGCACGCTGGAAGAAGGCGCCCGCGGCGCACGCGCGCTGGAGTGGCGACTCGTCGACGAAATCGCGCCGCGCTCGAAGTTCGATGCCGCCGTGCAGGCGCGCGCCGCCGCAATGGCCGATCGATCGGACCGCCCCACCGGCGAACCGGGTATCGAATTGACGCCATTGGAGCGCACCGCCGACGCCAATAGAATCCGCTATCGCCATCTCGACGTCGTCTTCGACGATGCACTCGCCACGGCGACGCTCACGCTGCGCGGCCCGGATGCCCCGCTGCCCAACAACCCCACCGAGGTGCGCGTTCTAGGTGCGGATCTGTGGGCACTCGCGCTGCTGCGCGAACTCGACGACGCGTTGCTGTATCTGCGCTTCAACGCGCCGAATGTCGCGACGCTGGTATTGCGCAGCGAAGGTTCGATCGAGCGCGTGATACAACACGATGCGTGGCTGGCCGAACATGCTGCGCTGTGGTGGGTGCGCGAAATCCGGTTGTTCGCGAAGCGCACGTTGAAACGTCTCGATCTGACGTCGCGAACGCTTGTCGCGTTGATCGAGCCGGGTAGCTGTTTCGCCGGCTTTCTCGCCGAGATTCTGTTCGCCGCAGACCGCAGCTACATGCTCGATGGCGCGCTCGGCGACAACGCCTCCCCTGCTACCTTTGTGCTCTCGGCGTCCAACTTCGGCGAGTTGCCGATGTGCAACGGCTTGAGCCGCCTGGCAACGCGTTTCTACGGCGACCCGGCGGCGGTCGACCGCCTTCGCGCAATCGTTGGCGATCCGCTCAATGCCGCGGCCGCGCGCGCCGAAGGTCTGGTGACGTTCACGCCCGACGAGATCGATTGGCAGGACGAAATTCGGCTGTTGCTCGAAGAGCGCGCGAGCTTTTCGCCCGATGCACTCACCGCGATGGAAGCTAACCTGCGCTTCCCCGGCCCCGAAACGCTGGAAACCAAAATTTTCGCGCGGTTGAGCGCGTGGCAGAACTGGGTGTTCCAACGACCGAATGCGGTGGGTGACGACGGCGCGCTCAAGCGCTACGGTACCGGCCAGCGTCCCCGTTTCGACAAGACACGCATTTGAGCCAAGAGCATTCGAGGAAGTCACATGAGCGCCGTGGACTACGCATCGCTGATTCCGAATAACGTCGACCTCGCCTCCGACCGCGCGCTGCAACGCGCGCTCGAAGCGTGGCATCCGCGATTTCTCGAATGGTGGCGCGGCATGGGGCCGGATGGTTTCCAGGATGTCGAAGTGTTCCTGCGCACCGCCGTCAGCGTCGACCGCGCCGGCTGGGCGAAGTTCGGCTTCGTGAAGATGCCGGAATATCGCTGGGGCATTCTGCTGGCGCCTGCGGAGCCCGATCGACGCATCGGTTTTGGTGCGCACAAAGGCGAACCGGTGTGGCAGGAAGTGCCCGGCGAATACCGTGCGCTGTTACGGCGGCTGATGGTGATTCAGGGCGACACCGAACCGGCATCGGTCGAACAGCAGCGTCACCTCGGCAAAACCGCGCCGTCGCTTTACGACCTGCGCAATCTGTTTCAGGTGAACGTCGAAGAAGGCCGCCACCTGTGGGCGATGGTGTATCTGCTGCAGCGTTACTTCGGCCGCGATGGCCGCGAAGAAGCGGAGATGTTGCTGAAGCGTCGTTCCGGCAACGTCGACACCCCACGCATTCTCGGCGCGTTCAACGAGCAGACACCGGACTGGTTGTCGTTCTTCATGTTCACGAGCTTCACCGACCGCGACGGCAAGATGCAGCTCGAAGCGCTCGCGCAATCCGGTTTCGATCCGTTGTCGCGCACGTGCCGTTTTATGGTGACGGAGGAAGGTCACCACATGTTCGTCGGCAAGAGCGGCGTGGAACGGATCCTTCGGGCGACGTGCGCGGCAATGAACGCGCACGGCATCAAAGACCCACGCGACGTCGCTTCGGTGCGACGCCACGGCGTGATCGATCTGCCAACGATGCAGAAGAAGATCAACTTTCACTACTCAGTGACGCTCGACCTGTTCGGCTCGGAGATCTCCACGAATGCCGCAAATGCGTTCAACGCCGGCATCAAGGGGCGCTTTCACGAAGACAAGATCGACGACGACCATCAGTTGCAGGGCGCGACCTATAAGGTGCTACAACCGATCAACGGCCGCTTCGACTGGATCGATGCACCGGCCCTCAGCGCAATCAATGCGCGGCTGCGCGACGACTACATCGACGACTGCGCGCCGGTGCTGAAAGCGTGGAACCGCGTCATTGCCGATGCCGGTATCGACTTCGAACTGACGCTTCCGCACCGGGCGTTCCATCGCAAAGTGGGCGACTTCGCAAGCTATTCGGTGACGCCGACAGGGGACATCGTCGACCCGGCGCGTTGGGAGAGTGCCGCAACGGAGTGGCTGCCGGACGCCGCGGACCTCGAATACGTTTCGTCGCTGATGCAGCCGTGTCACACCGTTGGCGCCTTCGCGTCGTGGATTGCGCCACCCGGGAGCGGCGTGGGCGGCAAGCCCGGCGATTTCGAGTACGTCCGGCTCGCGTCTTAACCGTTCGTGGCGAACGGCGTAGTGGATGCGCAACGCGGCGAGAGTTACAACGCGGCCGACGTGTTGTTGCTGCCGAACCTCGCGTCCGGACGCGGCACGCGCACGGCGGTGATCGATGATGCGGGTTCGTACTCGTACGCCGAACTGGAAGCGCGCGCGAACCGCTTTGCGAATCTGCTGCGCGACCGCGGCCTGACGAATCAGCAACGCGTACTGCTGTGTCTCGAAGACGGTATCGACTTCCCCGTCTGTTTTCTGGGTGCAATTCGCGCCGGCGCCATACCGGTGCCGTTGAATACGCTGCTGACCGCGAAGGACTACGCGTACATCGTCGCCGACAGCGAGGCCAAACTGCTGGTCGTATCGGCCGCGCTCGCATCAATCTGGCAATCCGTAGCAGATGCGGAGTCGCCCCTCGACGTGCTCGTCTCTGGACGATCGGATTCATATCCTGCTCTTGACGCGGCGCTGGAACGGTCCGCGGCGACCCATAGCGTTGCGTCGACACGACGCGACGAGCCGGCGTTCTGGTTGTACACGTCCGGCACAACGGGCAATCCGAAAGGCGTCATCCATCGCCACGGCGATCCGGAATTCACAGCGAATACCTATGGCCGCCACATACTCGGCATCACTGCGGACGACGTCGTATTTTCCGCCGCAAAGCTGTTCTTCGCATATGGACTCGGCAATGCGTTGACGTTTCCGTTCGCCGTCGGCGCCACGGTTGTGCTGACCGCCGCCCGTCCGACCCCTGTTGTAGTGAAGAGCATCCTCGCGCGGCATCGGCCGACGCTGTTCTGCGGCGTGCCGACGCTTTACGCGATGCTGCTCGGTGAAACCGAGTTGCCGCCGCGCGATCGCCTGCGCATGTGCATCTCCGCCGGTGAAGCGCTACCGGAAACGCTGCTGCAACGTTGGCGCGACGGCGTCGGGCTCGACATCCTCGACGGCATCGGCACCACCGAGATGCTGCATATCTTCATCAGCAACCGCGCCGGCGACGTCTGCCCGGGTACAACGGGACGCAGCGTGCCTGGATACCAGGTGCGCGTCGTCGACGAAGATGGTCGCGAAACCGAAGCGGACGTGATCGGCGATCTCGAGGTGAGCGGCGATAGCGCAGCGGTGGGCTATTGGAAGCTGCCGGAGCAATCGAAAACGACATTCCGCGACGGCTGGGTGCGCACCGGCGACAAGTATCTGCGTCGCCCCTCCGGACACCTGGTGTACTGCGGCCGGCGCGACGATCTGCTGAAGGTCGGCGGCATCTACGTCTCGCCGATGGAAGTTGAGAACGCGCTGCTCGCGCACCCGTCGGTGATCGAAGCCGCGGTGGTCGGCGCGGAAGACGCCGACAAGCTGATCAAACCGAAGGCGATCGTCGTTGCGCGCGCGCCGTCGGCCGCGCTCGCCGACGAACTGATCGCGCACGTGCGCAGCCGGCTGGCGGATTACAAACGACCGCGCTGGATCGAATTCGTCGACGCACTGCCGAAAACCGCAACGGGAAAGATCCAGCGCTACAAATTGCGCTGAGCTTGAGTTCGCAGACCCCGAGGGTCCGTCGCTGGAACTGAAACCGCTGCGCGACGGACGCGTCGTCGTGCAGCGGATCGAACTGCCGTGGTGGTACATTGCAAACCCATGCGATTGCCGGCGAGCCGACGTGCCGTTCAAGGGTTTCGATCCCAGCCTTCTGAAATTCCTCGATGAGCTGAAGCGCAACAACGAGCGCGACTGGTTCGCCGAGAACAAAGATCGCTACGAACAACTGGTGCGCGAACCGGCGCTCGACTTCATCGTGGCGATGGGTCCGCTGCTCGATCGAATCGCGCCGGAGTTCGAAGCTGTTGCAAAGAAGATGGGCGGCTCGCTGATGCGCGTGTTCCGCGATACGCGCTTCGGGCGCGACAAAACGCCGTACAAAACCAACGTCGGCATCCAGTTCCGCCACACTCAGGGCAAAGACGTGCACGCACCCGGCTACTACATACACATCGAACCGGGTGGACACTTCATCGGCGCCGGCATGTGGCGACCCGACCCGGCTTCGCTCGGCGGCATTCGCGACGCCATCGTGGAACGCACCCCCGCGTGGAAGAGCGCGCGCGACGCCACGGCGTTTCGCAAGATCTACTCGCTGGACGGCGGCGCGTTGAAACGACCGCCGCGCGGCTATCCCGCCGATCATCCGATGATCGAGGACCTGAAGCGTACCGACTTCATCGCAACTCATTCGTTCGATGACGCAGATCTGTTCAGGAAAGATTTTCCAACGCGCGTCGCGAAACACTTCGACGCGGCAACGCCGTTGATGAAGTTCCTCTGTCGCGCGGTGGGAGTGCCGTTTTGAACGATTCGATCATCTGTCACGTCGACCACTTCGTGCTGGCCGCACCGGACCTGCAACGCGCCTGCGACGAGTTCGAGGCGACCACCGGCGTACGTCCCGCATTCGGCGGTGCGCACGCCGGACGCGGCACCCACAATGCGCTGGTCGCGTTCGACAACGGCAGCTACCTCGAGATCATCGCGCCGGATCCGGCGCAACCGGCCACCTCGATGTCGGCGCCGATGGCGCGCCTGCCAAAGCCGACGCTGATGCACTGGGCCGTTCGATGCAGCGGCACTGCAGCGCTTGCGCATCGCCTGCGTGATCTAGGCTGGGTGCCGACAGAAGTGCAGCGTATGTCGCGCACGCCGCCGAATGCGGCGAAGCTCGAGTGGGAGCTGTTCGGGCTGCGCGATCATCGTTACGGCGGTCTTGCGCCGTTCTTCATCGACTGGTTCGAGTGTCCGCATCCGGCAGAGAGCTCGCCAAGCGTCGGCGCGCTGCTGACGGTCGGGTTGAGTCTTGCCGAACCCACGCCGCTGCGGATGATGATGTCGGAGCTGGGTATCGGCGATGCCGTGAAGGTGACAGAGGGAGATGCGGAACTCGCAATCGCGTTCGACAGCCAACGCGGCGCCGTCGGCTATTCCGGCCGCGCGCCGGCCGGTTTTACGCTGCGCGATTAGCGGGCATTTCGGCGCCGATCAGCGCGCCGCGGCGGATCTTCTCCACCGACTTGTCGCGATACACCAGCCACAGGCACAGGCGGTTCAGCGGCATGATGTAAAACGGCATCTTGCGGCGCAGGTCGAGCCACAGCACCACCCGCACCTCATCGGACTCGTTGGCCGCGTCGTGAAGGTAGTTGTCGTCGAAGA
>JANLUG010000420.1:0-3400 GCA_031363335.1 Gammaproteobacteria bacterium | reverse complement strand
CCGGAATGGCGTACCAGAAGATTCTCTGGCTCGGACCCGAGAGCGGCCGTTGGGCCGTGCTGTTCAACTGGAAGAAGGGTTACGTCGCGCCGCCGCACAAACATCTGGCGGCGTCGCATACCTTCATCCTGTCCGGCAAATTGAAAGTGCGCGACGCGACGCTCGACACCGGCGACTACGTCTACGAACCGAACGGCGTGCTACATGGCGCAACGACCGCGCTGGAAGACACGCAGTATCTGTTCATCTGCGACGGCGCGATCCTGTTCTTCGACGACAACGGCTTCACGTCGTATCTCGGCTGGGAAGAACTGAAGCGGATGCAGGACGCGCAGGCAGCTCAGGCGGGCGTGCAAGCGGCGGGGTGAATCGCCGCCTCAGCGCGGCCGTTGGTTGATCATCCCCGATAACCCTTTCGACGTCAGGATCTCGATCCAGTAGCCGTCCGGATCGCGGATGAAGGCGAGACCCTTCATCGTGCCGTCGTCCGGGCGCTTTACGAAATCGACGCCGAGACTTTCGAAGCGCTCGCATGCCTTGTAGACATCCGGCACGGTGATGCCGATGTGGCCGAAGCCGCGCGGTTCGGCATTGCCGTGGTGATACGCGAAGTTCGCGTCCGTCTCGGTGCCCCAGTTGTGGGTCAGTTCGAGCAGCGCTTTGCGCTCGAATACCCACTTCGCGCGCGCTGCCGGGTCGGTGGGAATCGGGCCGTCGCTCGCGTCCGGGTAGCCCATGAAATACAGCGAGAACTTCATCGGCGGGAAGTCGTAGCGGTCGAGCAGCGTCATGCCGAGCACGTCGCGATAGAACGGCACCGAACGCTCCGGGTCTTTGATCCGCAGCATCGTCTGATTCAGCACCCAACCTTCGTCGTTCATCGTCACTCCTGCATTCGTCAGAACAAACCGATCTGGCGATCGTCGCCAATCACCTGATCGAAGTCCAATCCGAGCACGCTGAGCACCGCTTCCGCCACCGGCTTGATCTGCTTCGCGACATAGTGAATCCGGTCAGGCGGATGTTTCAGATTATCGAGCGGCTCCGGCCCCGCCGTGGTCATCACATATTCGATCAATCGTCCGGGCTTGCCCGTCGATTTGCGCGCCGCGGCAACGTGCGGTGGTGTACTGGCGGTGTATTCGCCGACGCCCTTGCGCAAACCCTTCCGATACACGAGGGCATGATCCAAGTCGCCGCGCCGCAGCTGATCGACGACGTCGGTGAGGTACTGATCGACCGGCTGTCCGTTGAATAACCGCGAATAGAGTTCGCGCTGCACCTGTTTGGCGAGTTCAGTCCAGTCGCGGCGCACGACCTCCATCCCCACGAACTCGACATCTCCCGGATCGGCGCCGTGAATGACGCCTGCATAACGCTTGCGCGCGCCGCCCGACCCGTGACGAACCGACGCGAGAAACAGCTTCGTGTACAGCTTCTCGAATTCGAGCTCGAGGTGACTCTTCACGCGCCAGCGCTCAACGATGTACTGCTGCACGTCATCGTTCAGCCGCACCGCAAGCGCCTTACCTTCCTGTTCGGCTTCATTCGCATCGACCGTGCGCGTCTGCACGAACAGGCTGTCGGTGTCGCCGTAGAGCACGGTGTAGCCGGCCTTCTCGAACCAGTCCTTCGACCACAATAGAAAGTGTTTGCCCTGGCCGGTGATGGCATTGGCGAGTTTCGGGTTGTAGAAGCGGCACGCCGGCGTGCCGAGCACGCCGTAGAACGAGTTCATCAGAATCTTGATAGCGTGCGATGCGATCGTGTCACCGCTGCGCTTCGCCGCTTCGCGCCGCGGGAACAGATCGTCGAGCAGCTGCGGCAGGATCGCGGGCTCGCGTCGAAAGCGCGCGCCGCCGGCCGTTTCGATCAGATCGGCATCGGCGGGCGCATCGACTGTGAGCGCGAGCGGATCGATGTTGAACGTGCGGATCAGGCTCGGATACAGACTCTTGAAATCGAATACCCAGACGTTGTCGTGCACGCCGGGCTGCGGCTCTAGCACGTGCCCGCCGGCTTGCGCTGCAAACACGCGCGCGTCGTCGCTGCGCACGCTCGGCGCAACGATGCGTCGCTTGTTGAGTTCGGCGAGATACAAAAAATCGAACGACGCGATGCTGGCCGCCACGCGATCGGGCGTCATACCTGTGAGCTTGCTGCGCGCCACCGAGAGCGCAATCAGATTCAGTTTTTCGGTGATCTGGAGCGCGAGGCGCGCATCCGTGCGCGCATACAGCGCGAAACCGGGCAGATCCTCTTCGTAGCGCTGCATGATCTCGCCGACGCGATCGTGCGCGTCGCCCTCCAGCGCTTTGCCTTCGCCGAGCACTTCGCGCGAAACCGCATCGAGCGAATAGTCGTCGAAGCGCACGAACGCGCCGCGGATCAGATCGATGCCGTCGAGCACGAGCCGTCCGGGAATACTCGCGCTGCCGCTGCCGAAATAACCGCGCGCCGGACGCACGCGCAATCCGCCCGGCTCACGCCCGAGTTCGAACGGATGACGCACGCGCTGAGCGATCTTCGCGAGCACCGACAGATCGAAGTCGACCACGTTCCAACCCGTCAGCACGTCGGGGTCGAGTTCGGCCACGCGTTTGCAGAACGCATCGATCGCCGCGCGTTCGTCGGCGAAGCCGATCGCCTTCTCCGGCATCGGCCGCGCCAACGGGTCGACGATGAAGACTTCGTCGGCGCCGCAACCGTACAGCGAGATCGCGAGCAGGCGCGTCGCTTGCGCATCGGTCTCGATGTCAAACGAGAGCACTGAGGGGCGAACGTCGACGTCGACGGGCGTCAGTTTTGGATCGTCGAAGATCCAGCCGATCGACGTTCCGGCAATTGCCGGGCCTTCGATCTCGCATCCGCCTTTGATGTTGCGGCCGATCAGAAAGCTCGTCGCGTAGCGGACGTCGGCCTCATACGTGTCTATGCCGGCCGCGTGCAATCGATCGCGTATGCCTGGCACATCGGGCGGCGCGGCCGCATCGATACGGCACACGGCGACACCACCGAAGGTGCGCTGATCGGTCGACAGCGGTTCGTTCGAAATCACGGTTCGCGCTTTCGCGGCGTCAGGTGCGCCGATATAGAAGTGCGGGCGTTGCTGATGATCGCGCACCAGAAACGTTTCACCCGATTCGAGGCGTCCGTACAGATGTACGACCGCAATGCCGGCATTGATCCGGTAACTCGCCTGCAGAATGAAGCCGCGCGTTCGCATAACGCGATTGTGCGCCCGACGCCTTGGTGCTTCGACTTCCGGTGGAGATGGAGGCTCGTTGCACTGAGCTTCGATTCCCGGTGGAGGTGGTGGGTTGTCCCCCCGGACACGCGCGAGCCGTCCCGGGGCGCGCCGAACGGCGCCCACCAAGGCGCCTCAGGGTGCGGCGCCACA
>JANLUG010000395.1:0-3959 GCA_031363335.1 Gammaproteobacteria bacterium | reverse complement strand
GTCGCTACGCCACAGCGCGGCTGCGATGTCTGCTGCGTTCGAACGCTCCAGCAACTTGCGATAAGCCGCCGGTGCCTTCGGATTGGCGAGATCCTGATAGAAGGTGCCCTCGCCGCCGGCATAGCGGTTTGCAGCCGGGCTCGGATTTGCGAGGCTCCAATCGAATGCGGCATGCGCCATCGCAAGTGCGTCGCGATCGAGCGCGTTCCGCACGCAAACCACGCCGTCTTTGCGAAACGCATCCGAGAGATTCCCGATCGCCTCAACGTTCATGCTGCTGCCACCTCAATAACGCAACTCTTCGTCGCCGCCGGACTGAATTTTAGCCTGTCCGAGGTCTTTCGGCGGCGCACCGTGCAGGCGAACGAGGTAGGTGCCAACCGGCAATTCGATTGCGTCGCCATTGACCGTGCCCGATGCGATCGACTTGCCGTCGCGCAGCACTTCATACGTCGGGCGGAGCGTTGCGCGCACTGCCTGCTTCAGCTGCTCGGAGTTCTGCGCGTCGAAGAAAGCGCCGTTGCCGACGTGCGCCCACTGCGCGAACGTTTCCTTCAAGCCGATCTCGTCGACTGCGAAACCGACGATGTTTACGCGCACATCGACGCCACCGGCGCGCAGCGCTTCGATCGCCGCCTTTGGATCGCCGTCACACGTTTCCTCTCCGTCGGTCATCAGGATGACGAGGATCGAGCCGTTCACACCGGCGAGGTCGTCTTTGACCTTCAACAGAGATGCGCCGATCGGCGTCTTCGCCAGATTCATCGCGGTGATCGTCTTGATCTTCGCGACGGCCGCCGGTTTGTCGACCTTCGGTTGTTTGATCTCCAGATCGGTTCTGCAGGAGTCGGCCTCTTTGTGGCCGAATACGCGCAGCGCGAACGCGCTGTCGGCGGGCAGCGCGTCGGTCAAGCCGACCAGCGCACTCTTCGCGATTTCGATGCGCCGTTCGCCGCCGAGCCGCTGCAGCATGCTGCCCGATGCATCGAGCACGAACTCAACCGCGCCGAACGACCCGACCGGCTGGCTCGCGTCGCTCACGACGCGCAGTTTTCCTACCGCGGAGCCTGGTGTGACCTTCAGCGCGAGTTTGCCGAGCGTGAGGTAACCCTGCCCCGTCAGATATCGCAGTTCGTAGTCGCCGATCTCTCGAGGTGCTTCGAGCCGCACCGGATTGCCGCGGCGCGTGTAGCCGTTGCTGTCGCCGTAGACCTTCTCCGCGGCATCGGGCTTCACCAGCGTGATGAAGTCCGCTTCGTTGTCGGGTCCTTTCCAGCCAACCTCGAATACGGTTCCTGCAGCGACTTCTTTCGGCGCGGTCAGCGTCGCGGTAACAGCGTCGATTCGCAGCGGCGTAGAACCGAGCACGCGGTAGCCGGCGCCCATGTGGTATCTCACCACGTAGTCACCAGACTCTTGGGGCGCTCGAATCTCGACTGGATCCGCTTTGGCGGCCGCCACCGCGTAGGCATAGGGACCGTATTTCTGGTCGTCGCTGCCGACGGGGTCGATGCTGATGAAATCGGCTTGATTACCCGGTCCGGACCATTTGATCTGCACCTGACTCCCCGCCGCGGCGTGCTCCGGCCCTGTCAATGTCGCCGACTCGTCGACGACCTTTACAAGCGCGCTGCCGATCACGCGGTAGCCGATGGCCATGTGATAGCGCACGACGTAGTCACCGGGCGTGTCGGGCGCGCGAATCATCGCCGGATTGGCTTGCGCCGGATAGGCGTAAGGTCCATACGACGTGTCGGCAGAGTCGGGCTTGTCTATCGATATGAAATCCGAGGGCTGATTCGGCCCCGTCCATTTGATCGTCAACTCTCCCCCTACTCCAACTGTTGGCGTGGGTTCGAGCGTCGCGGTAACGTCCGTCACCTTCAACGGCGAGCTTGCAACCACGACATAGCCGGACGCCAGGTGATATCGAACGACGTAGTCGCCAGGATCGCTGGGAACCTGTATCTCGACCGGATTGCCCGCTGTCGGGTAGGCGTATGGACCGTACGCGGAATCCGGTGCGCCGGCGGAGTCGATGCTGATGAAATCCGACGGCGCGCCAGGACCTTTCCAGCCGACGCTAAGTTTGCTGCCGGCCGGCGCTTCGGCAGGGGTCTTCAGACTCGCATCAGCGCCGTGGACCGGCAACGCGGATGCGCTCGTGATCAACAAAACAACGCAGCAAATCAAGGCTCTCGTCATGTCGCTCTCCCGTTGCCGGCACAATCATGATTCAACGCCGCGGACGAAGCCATCCAGCAGGCGGAGTCCAGTAGAACAGCCTCACTGCGTCGCGTAGACTGCGCCCGTTTCGCACAACTGGAGCACGCGATGAGAGCACGGACGTTCGCGCTACGCAGAACCTTGATGGTCGCCGCGGCGATGATGTTTACATCGACCTACGCGCTGAGAATCGCGGCCGATGAAAGCGCGGCCGAACTCGCGCGCGCGTCACAAAACCCTGTCGCGGACATGATCAGCCTGCCGTTCCAGAACAACACGAACTTCAATCTGGGTCCCGACGACGACACACAGAACGTTCTCAATGTTCAGCCCGTGTGGCCGATCAGCCTGAACGAAGACACCAACATCATTACCCGGACGATCTTCCCGATCATTTCGCAGCCGAAGCTATTTCCGGGTGGAGATAGCGAGGCGGGACTTGGCGACGTGCAGTTCACCGCGTTCTATTCGCCGAAGAAGCCGACGTCAGGCGGGCTCATCTGGGGCGCCGGGCCGGTGATCCTAATGGACACCGCGACCGACAAGATCCTTGGAACCGGCAAGTGGTCCGCCGGTCCCTCCATCGTCGTATTGAAGATGACGGGCGATTGGGTCATCGGTGCGCTGGCACAGAACATCTGGGACTTCGCCGGCGACAATGATCGCGAGAGCGTCAATCAGTTCCTGATGCAACCGTTCGTGAACTACAACTTCCCGCACAGCCCCGGCCGCTACCTGAGCTTCTCGCCGGTCATCACGGCGAACTGGGAAGCCAGCAGCAAGGACACCTGGACCGTGCCTGTGGGCGGCCAGATCGGGCAGATCTTCCGTTGGGGGAAACAACCGATCAACGTCTCGGCCGGCGCGTACTACAATGTCGAGAAGCCGGAGTTCGGATCGGACTGGACATTGCGTATGCAGATGACGTTCCTCTTTCCGAAAGGACACTAACAGAGCATTTGAGGGGCGGATTCGATGTCCGACCATAGAAAAGACGAACCGTCCGAACGTCACTTTCGAAGCGACCGCGTCGTGATGGCGCGGGGTCGGTGGTTCGTCATAACTCGCGAACGCATCGATGTCGGTCCGTACGACACGAAGGAAGCGGCGGAGGCTGCAGCTGAGCAACTCGGTCAGGCGCTCGACGGGATCGATGATCCAGTGATCGCTCTGGCGCTGATCGGGGAGTTCGTACGACGGCGCAACGCCGCGTTAGATTGAGCAGCCGCGTCTCCAGATAGGCATCAACTGGGCGTCGAGCCCCCCTCACATTCGTCCTACGCGAATTCTATCGACCAGCGCCGGTGAGACCCGCGCACACCTAAACGGACCTAATCGCAGCAAGTCGCGACGCCCGCATCGCATACGATCGAATCCAGATACGCACTTCGAAATCCGGAGGCGAAATGCAGGGCCGAAGGCGCACCGATCACGCATCGCTCATCTTGATGAGCAACGATTTCGATCACAGAGTGATAACCCGCTTGGGCAATGTCTGCATGGCGTTGAGTGCGGCAGCATTGGTTGCTGCCGCGCTATACTTGGCGCTCGCCAGCTAGTCGTCTCAATCCCCACATCTCAGACGAATTCAACCTCCGTTTCCGTTTCGCTGCGTAGTCGCGTGATACTCAGCCCGGTTTGCCGACAGGTGGTTTATGCCCCCAATCCTGGATTTGAGCCCGAGCCGGCCTTGAACATTCGACACTGCATTTGCCCGCCCAGCGGCTCGCGGA
>JANLUG010000391.1:0-4541 GCA_031363335.1 Gammaproteobacteria bacterium | reverse complement strand
GCGAAGGCGGTTGCGTGGCCGACGCGGCGAAGCCGCGATATGGCGGCGGAGCCGGGCGACAACACCACAACCGCGCTGAAAAGCGTGGTTGTCGATACGAGCGCTTACGACTGGGAGAACGATGCGCCGCTGCGCACGCCGTTCGCGCGCAGCGTCATCTACGAATTGCACGTCGGCGGCTTCACGCGCGACCCGAGTTCCGGAGTGGTCGCGGCGAAGCGCGGCACGTTCGCCGGCGTCGTGGAGAAGATCCCGTATCTGAAGTCGCTCGGCGTGACAGCCGTCGAACTGTTGCCGGTGTTCGCGTTCGACGAACAGGCGGCTCCACCCGGGTTCGTCAACTATTGGGGTTATCAGCCGCTGGTGTTTTTCGCGCCGCATCCGGCGTACAGCGTGCGTCGCGATGCCGTCGGCGCGCTCGACGAATTCCGCGACATGGTGAAGGCGCTGCATCGCGCCGGCATCGAGGTGATTCTCGACGTCGTATACAACCACACCGCGGAAGGCGACGTCGACGGCCCCACGTTGTCGCTGCGCGGGCTCGCGAACGATACGTACTACCTGCTCGAGGCAGACGGCACCTACGCGGACTACACCGGTTGCGGCAACACGCTGAATGCCAACGAATCGGTCGTGCGGCGCCTGATCGTCGACAGCCTGCGCTATTGGGCGAGCGAAATGCATGTCGACGGCTTCCGCTTCGATCTCGCCGCGGTACTGACGCGCGATGCCGACGGGCAGCCGATGGTGTCGCCGCCGATCATCCGCGACATCGAATCGGACCCCGCGCTCGCGCACGTCAAACTGATCGCCGAAGCATGGGATGCCGGCGGGCTGTATCAGGTCGGCGGCTTCGCGGGTGAAACCTGGAAGGAATGGAACGGCCGCTTCCGCGACGACGTGCGCGCGTTCATCAAAGGCGATCGCGACACGGTGCGCTCGTTGGCGTATCGATTGACCGGAAGCCCGGATGTCTATGGGCATCAGGACCGCGAACCGGAGCAGAGCATCAACTTTGTCGCGTGCCACGACGGCTTCACGCTGAACGATCTCGTCTCGTACGACGCGAAGCACAACGAAGAAAACGGCGAGGGCAATCGCGACGGCACGGACGATAACCGCAGCTGGAACTGCGGTGTCGAGGGTGTCACCGCCGATCCGGCGATCGAGGCGCTGCGCAATCGTCAGGTCAAGAATTTCCTCGCGCTGACGCTGCTCGCGGTGGGCACGCCGATGCTGCTCGCCGGCGACGAAGTGCGCCGTACGCAGCGTGGCAACAACAATGCGTACTGCCACGACGATGCAACGACGTGGTTCGACTGGACGCTGCTCGCCCGCCATGCCGACGTGCTGCGCTTCACGAAAGAGCTGATCGCGTTCCGGTTGAATCGGCGCCTGCCGATCGAGCGCGCGCAGACGACGCTGGCCGAATTGCTGCGCGACAACGCGGTGCAATGGCACGGCGTCGAACTCGACGCACCGGATTGGGGAGCGGATTCGCACTCATTGGCGGCCACGACGCGGCTCGTCGGCGACCGGATGCTGCTGCACGCGATGGTCAACGCGTTCTGGGAGCCTCTCGAGTTTCAGGTACCGGATGCGGGTGTGGATCACACGGCGTGGCGGCGCTGCATCGATACCGCGCTCGCATCGCCGCACGATATCTCGGCGTGGCAGGACGCACCGGCCGCAATCGCGCCGACTTACCGTGTTGAGGCGCGCTCGATCGTGATCCTTGTTGCCGGACCGCGCATGCCGTTGCAAGCGGGATGAATCCGAAAACGCGCACTGCGGAACACGAACGCCTCGCGAGTTCGACGGACCGGCTTCCCGGTGAGTGGAAAGCGATCGGCCCGTACGTGAGCGAACGGGCGTGGGGAACGGTGCGCGAAGACTACAGCGCCGACGGCGATGCATGGGGCTACTTCCCTTACGAAGACGCGCGTTCGCGCGCGTACCGTTGGAACGAGGATGGTCTTGCCGGCATCTGTGACCTCGAACAACGGATGTGTTTTGCGCTGGCGTTGTGGAACGGCCGCGATGCGTTTTTGAAGGAGCGCGTTTTTGGTCTGTCCGGGCCGGAGGGAAACCACGGCGAAGACGCGAAGGAGTACTGGTGGTACGCCGACGCAACGCCGACCGCGTCGTGGCTGCAGTGGCGGTATCACTATCCACAACGCGAGTTTCCGTATGCGCGGTTGCGCGAAGAGAACGCGCGCCGCGACCGCACACAACGCGAGTTCGATCTCGAGCATACCGATGCGTTCGACGAGAACCGCTACTGGCAGGTGAGCGTCGACTACGCGAAGGCGACGCCGCGCGACGTCTGCATACGCATCCGCGTCCGCAACGCCGGTCCTGACGCGGCCGATCTGCACGTGCTGCCGACGCTGTGGTTTCGCAATCGCTGGTCGTGGGAAACGGATATTGCGCGACCGACGATCCGCGCCATGGACGGACGCGCGAGCGCCGTCGCAGAAGAAGAGCGCATCGGCCGATGGATGCTCGAAGCCGGCCCCGGATCGGACGGGAACGCCCCCGAACTGCTGTTCTGCGACAACGATACGAACTTTCCGGTGCTTTTCGATGGACCGGTGCAATCGAAATATCCGAAGGACGGCATCAACGATCACATCGTGAGCGGTGCGGCAACCGTGAATCCGAATCGGAACGGCACGAAGATGGCCTGTTGGTACCGCTGCGCGATCGCGCGCAACGAAACCGTCGAGCTGCGATTGCGTTTGGCCCGCACAGACGCCGACACGGCGCTGGATCTTGCGACCGATTTTGACCGTACGTTCGTCGACCGCGCCCGCGAAGCGGACGAATACCATGCGTCGATGCAGCCCGATCGGACGACGGACGAAGAAGCCGCCGTCATGCGCCAGGCGTTCGCCGGGATGGTGTGGAGCCAACAGTTCTATCACTACGATGTGGCGCGTTGGCTCGACGGCGATCCGGCGCAACCGGCTCCGCCTGCGTCACGCAAAACGGCGCGCAACGCGAATTGGCGGCAATTGAACAACCACGACATCATCGCGATGCCCGACAAGTGGGAATACCCGTGGTACGCCGCGTGGGATCTCGCGTTCCACTGCGTGGTGCTGGCGAATACCGATCCGGCCGCGGCGAAGCACCAGCTGCGGCTGCTGTGCCGCGAGTGGTACATGCATCCGAACGGCCAGCTGCCGGCGTACGAGTGGAAGTTCGACGACGTGAATCCGCCCGTGCACGCGTGGGCGACGCTCGCCGTGTTCCGCATCGACGGCGGCACCGATTTCGAATTCCTCGCGAGCGCGTTCCACAAGCTGCTGATCAACTTCACGTGGTGGGTGAATCGCAAAGATGCGTTCGGCGACAACATCTTCGAAGGCGGCTTTCTCGGGCTTGACAACATCGGTCCGTTCGACCGGTCGGCGATGTTGCCCGATGGCGGCGTGCTCGAGCAGTCCGACGGTACGGCTTGGATGGGCAAGTTCTGCCTGAACATGCTCGAAATGGCGCTGCGGCTTGCAAATCGCGACCACTCGTATGAAGGCGTCGCGCTGAAATTCTTCGAGCACTACGTCGCGATCACCGCCGCGATGGGCGAGTTGTGGGACGAAGAGGACGGCTTCTTCTACGACCGATTGCGCATGCCGGACGGTTCGTCGCACCCGTTGCGCGCGCGTTCGATGGTCGGTCTGCTGCCGATCTTTGCGGCGGTACGCCTCGAAGCGGCGTTGTGGGAGAACCTGCCGGATTTCCGCGCGCGCGCCGGTTGGTTTCTGAAACACCGGCCGAAGTTCGCACTCTTGAGTGAGTTCACGAAGGACGGTCGCGTCGAACTGGCGACGCTCGTGGACACGGCGCGATTGCGCCGCGTGTTGTCGCGCATGCTCGACGAGAACGAATTCTTCTCACCGTTCGGGTTGCGCTCGCTGTCGCGCTTCCATCGTGAACATCCGCTGGTGGTGCCGCTGCCCGACGGCGAAGTGCGCCTCGACTACGAACCGGCCGAATCGTCGAGCGGCATCTTCGGCGGCAACTCGAACTGGCGCGGCCCGATCTGGTTCCCGCTGAATTTCCTCGCACTGGAATCGTTGCGAAATCTGCACGAGTGCCTCGGCGAGCGCTTCAAGGTGGAGTTGCCGACCGGTTCCGGCGTGCAAGCGACGCTCGGTGAAGTGGCTGACGAACTGGAGCGGCGCTTGTTGAGCCTGTTTCTGCTCGACGCCAATGGACGCCGCCCGATCTACGGGCAGTCCGCGCTGTTCCAGAGCGATCCGGTGTGGCGCGACCGGATTCTGTTTTACGAATACTTCGACGGCGATACCGGTGAAGGTCTCGGCGCCGCTCATCAGACGGGTTGGACCGCGTTAGTCGGTGCGCTCGTTGCGAACCGCGGGCGACGCTGGCAGCGTGCCAAAATCTAGCGCGACTCCGAAGATCGGCGCCGAGCGCGACTTTGATAGGGGTCGATCGGCGGCGGGTCGGTGCGGCGGACACGCTCGAGCCATCCCTGGTCGCTCCGAACGGCGCCATCCATGGCGCCTCAGGGT
>JANLUG010000386.1:0-6621 GCA_031363335.1 Gammaproteobacteria bacterium | reverse complement strand
TCTCAACGAAGTCGCGCACCGAACCTCCGTCGCTCGCCGGCTCATCAAGGTCGTGTCTTCAGTAGCGAACCAGCAACTGTTCAATATCGGTACGGATCGCTTCGAGGGCTTTGTACAGAGGCACGTGTTTCATCTGCGTGGTGCCGCCGTTGACGATCACGGCGAAGGTGATCCAGCCGCCGTCTTTCTTGCGCAGGAACCCGGCCATGCCGCAGACGGAATGGGGATCGTCCATCGTGCCGGTTTTGAGCGCGATGCGGTCCTGCCATCCGGCGCTGCCGTTGCGCAGGAAAATGAACGGGCTTTGACGGGGCACGACGAGACCGCCGTAGAAGGAGCCGAAGTTGCGCGTGTCGTGGTACTCGTAGGAAAGCAGCCGGACGAGGTCGTTGGCGGAGAGTTCGTTTTCGGGCGTCAGGCCGCTGCCGCTCATCAGCAGCGGCGGTGAGGAGCTTCCGTTCTTCTTGCGACCCTGCGTGCGGACCATGAAATTCGTCAGCGTTTTCGCTGCGTCGGAGAGACTGGCGGGAGGTTTGTCGTCGATCTCGGCGGCCATCGTCAGTGTCAGCACGTCCGCGATGTAGTTGTTGGAGAACCGCAACATGCGGCCGAGTTGTTCCTTCAGCGACAAGCCTTGCGTCTTGGCAACCATGAAGGCGGAGGCGGGCGGCGTGCCGTCTTCGACTGCTACGCCACCGGCGACCTGCACGCCCATGTCGAGCAGCGATGCGTTCAACAACAGTCCGGCGCCGTGCGCGGGATCCGACATCGCCCGGTAGACGTACTGCGTCACGCCTTCCTCGATGGTGCCGCCTACACGCAAGCTGTCGACGCCGTCGGAGGTCGCGCGTTCGACGCGAAACGGCGCGCCTTTGCTCGAGGTCGCGGTTTGTATCGTGCCCTGAACCTCGATGGGTAAGTGCGTGGTACATCCGGTGACCGTTGCCGGTTTCCCCGCGCGCGTTGCACGCACGTCGACACACCACGTGCCGAAATCGGTGCCGATCGACGCGAGCGGCGCGTCGTAAGCGGTGGCGCTGCGCATGCCGGCATCGCAACGGTCCTTCGTTTCGCATTGCACGGTCGCGAACGGCGCGGGGATGACGAAGAGCTTGCCTGAGACGGAAGTGACGCCCGTGCTTTTAAGTTGCGCGGCGAGCGACAGCAGACTCTCGCCGGTCAGCGACGGATCGCCCGCGCCAACCAGATATAGATCGCCGGTGAGACGTCCGTCGCTCAGCGTTCCCGTCGCCATCAACTGCGTTTTGAACATCTTGTCGGCCGGCCACACGCTGAGCGCAGTGGCCGCGACGGCGAGCTTCGTCAGCGACGCGGGCGTCAGGCGCACGTCGGAATTCAGTTGTTGGATGACGCTGTTGTCGGAAAGATCGATAGCCGCGGCACTGACGCGCGCGCCGCTCTGTTGAAGCGTCTGCAGCGCATGCCAGTGCGCGTGGAGCGGCGCGCTCGCGATCGTCATCAGTACAAGGATGAGAGCAACGTGGTGCATCAACTGGCGACCGGGCCGGGGCGCCCGTCTTCAACTACGAATGACTTCAATGTTTCAACCTCGGTGGTGGGGCTGGTGACATCGGCGAGGGCGCGAAATCGGGCAGTGATCGCGCCCGGTTCGATGTCGATCGTTGCATAGCCGCGCCTGCGGCTCTCGAAATAGCGCACGTGCGGATTGTCGGGCAGGAACTTGAGGAACAGGTCGTACGGCGGTGGATGTGCGGACACCGATGTGCCGACGAATTCCGTCGCAACCACGGGCGACGCAGGGTCGTCGAAGTCGAGCTTCAGATCGTTGGCCCAGAAGGAGTGGATGTCGCCGCTCAACACCACGGGGTTCTTCACGTGCGCGTCGTGCACATGCGAGATCAATCGTTTGCGCGCCGCCGGATAACCGTTCCAGTCGTCCACCCAGTACACGATATCGCCATCGCGATTGCGTTCGCGCAACTGCGCCATCAACACGTCTTGGGCGATCACGTTCCAGCGCGTCTGCGACTGCGCGAGTCCGTCGTAGAGCCATTGCTCCTGCGCGTTGCCGAGCAACGATCGATTCTCTGCGCGCAACTCCGGACAACTGGCGTCGGACTCGACGCGATTGCTGCCGTGATCGGGCGGCCCGTAACAGGCAGCGCGGCTGCGGTACTGGCGGCCGTCGAGCAACGAGATCTCGGCCAGTCGACCGAACCGGAAACGGTCGTACACGCGCATGTCGGGACCGCTCGGTTGCGAGCGCGCACGCAACGGCATGTGCTCGTAGTAGGCCTGGTACGCGGCGGCGCGGCGCTTCAGAAAAGCGGCAGGGTCGTCAAACGTCTGCGCCCATTCATCGGCATAGTATTCTGCACTTCGTGATCGTCCCACGTCACGATGCACGGCACTTCCGCGTGCAGTCGCTGCAGATCCGGGTCGGTTCGATACTGCGCGTAGCGATTGCGGTAGAGCGGCAAGGTCGTCGCTTCGACACCGTCGCTGTGCGTGCGGACCTTCTTCGGACTCTTGTCGATGTATTCGTAGATGTAGTCGCCGAGAAACACCGAGAGGTCCGGCGATTCGTCGGCGAGATGGCGATAAGCCGCGAAATAGCCATGCTCGTAGTTCGCGCACGAAACGAAGCCGAGCTTGAGCTTCGTGAGGTCGGCATCGTCCGCCGGCAGGGTCGACGCTTTGCCGATGCGGCTCTGCGCATCGCCGCACGTAAACCGGTACCAGTACGGCCGCGCCGGCGCGAGACCGGCCACCTCGACGTGCACCGAGTACGCGAACTTCGGATCGGCCTGCGCTTCGCCGCTGCGCACGACCGTTCGCAGCGTAGCGTCGGTCGCGATTTCGTAGCGCAGCGTGTAGCGGTCGGGACGGACGCCGCCCGGCAGGTCCGGGTCGCTCGACAACGGTCGCGGCGCCAATCGCGTCCATAGCACGAATCCGTCCGACGACGGAGTACCGGCCGCGACGCCGAGGCTGAACGGATCGCCGCTCGACCAAGAGGGCGTTGCGGCGCGGACCCAGTTCGGGAGAAGCATCAACCCGGCGGCGCCAACGCCGCAGCGCTGCAGGAAAACGCGCCGCGACGGGGCCTTGAAGTCCCGCCGTGTATCAGAGGTGTCTGTCATCAGGGGTTTCGCAATGCGTCGATAAATTCGGCGAGCGCATTCTCTACTGCGTGTGCGCGTTCGCCTAGGTGTTCGCGCTTTGATTCCCGGTGGAGGTGGAGGCTTGAAGCGCCGGACACGCCGCACTGACCCGCCGTCGCTCGACCCGGTTCGAAGTCACACACTCCGCCGCTCGTCCCTGTGAAGTCGAACTGTTAACACGTCAGCCGCGTTCAGCCGAGAGCGCACGTTGTACCGCAGGGCGCGCGTTCATGCGCTTCTGCAGTTCGATGAGTTTGGGGAAGCGGGCGATGTCGACACCGTCGCCGTCGAGCCATTGCGAGAGCGTGAACAGATACGGGTCACAGATGCTATAGCGCTCGCCCATCACCCACGGTCCTTGCAGCATCGTCGTCTCGATCAGTTCGAAGCAGTCGCCTACCGTTGTCGGCACCTTGCGCTGCATGTCGGCGATTGCTACCGGGTCGTCTGCCCAGCGATAACCGCGCAGGCGGTGCGCGTGCGCGACGTGCACTGTCGAGCAGAGATAGCTGTTGAAGGCCTGCACGCGCGCGAACTCGAACGGATCGTCGAGCGGCGCGAGGCGGGCGGCGGGAAAGCTCTGCGCGACGAACACGAGAATGGCAGGCGTCTCGGTCAGTATGCCGCGATCGGTCACGAGCGCGGGAACACGCCCCTTCGGATTGATCGCGAGGTAGTCCGGTTTGCGTTGTTCGTTCGTCCGGAAGTCGACGCGAATGGCTTCGTGCGGTGCGCCGGCTTCCTCCAATGCGATATGCGATGCGAGCGCGCATGTATTCGATGCAAAGAACAGCTTCAGCATGGTCGTCTCCGCGCCAGTTCGATGAGCTTTGATCGGGTCGCGCGCGCGGCCACGGTGTCAAGCACTTCCGGTGTCGATACGTGTATGTGCGAGGCTGGACAGTCGAAGTCGGGCCAGTATAGTTGGGCACTTCCTGGGGACTGCAAACAAAAAGACGTGACACCACGCGGCAGCACGCCGCTACCAACCGATCCGGTCGCTTGGTGGCGGAATTCCTATCAACGCGACCGGGACGCATTCGAGCGAGCGCACGGTCGACGACCTGAGACGTTGCTCGAATTGTCCACTTGGCTCAGTCGAATTCCGATTCGCGCGGAGCCTCGTCCGCGCTAGCGGCGGTGATCGTCGCAGCCGTCGCGATGCCGGCTGGCGGGCACGAGTCGCTTTCTGCAGCATAGCGCGCTCAGTTCAAATCGGAGACCGCGATGACCATGACTCAGAAAGAGAAAGGTGAGGCCTTCGCAGCACTGCATCGCGGACCGAAAGCGTTCGTGATTCCGAACCCGTGGGATGTCGGTTCCGCCCGCGCGCTCGCCGGTCTCGGCTTCCTGGCGCTCGCCACGTCGAGTGGTGCGTCGGCCGCAGTGCTCGGTCGGCGCGACGGGGAAATCACGCGCGACCAGGCGCTCGCCCACGCGCAAGCAATCGTTGCCTGCACCGATCTGCCGGTTTCGGCGGATCTCGAGACGGGCTTCGGCGATACGCCGGAAGTGGCTGCCGAGACCATCCGACGCGCGGGCGCTGCCGGCGTCGTCGGTGGTTCGATCGAAGATGCGACCGGCGACAAAGCGCGCCCGCTGTTCGACATCGGTCAGGCGACTGAGCGCGTCGCCGCGGCTGTCGAGGCTGCGCGCGCACTGCCGTTTACGTTCACGTTGACCGCGCGCGCCGAGAATTTCCTGCGCGGCAATCCGGATCTCGACGACACGATTCGACGCCTGCAGGCATTCGAAGCGGCGGGCGCCGACGTGCTGTTTGCACCGGCGCTGCCCGATCTGAACGCGGTTCGCACCGTGTGTGCCGCAGTTTCGAAGCCGGTGAACTTCATGATCGGAATGAAAGGCCGCTCGTTCAGCGTTGCGGAGCTCGAAGCAGCCGGAGTGCGGCGTATCAGCCTGGGCAGTGCGCTTTATCGTGTCGCGATGATGGCCTTCATGAGCGCGAACCAGGAAATCAAAGAGAAGGGTACGTTCGGCTTCGTCGATCGGTTCTAACGATCGCGCGCCGTAACTCATCCGTCAGCGTTACAGCTTGGCGAGTGCGCGAATCCGAGTTGGCGAAACAACAGGTGAGAGCGTATATGAAGTACGTTGCGCGGCCGGCAAACCTGCGGAAAAGAGTACGCTGACCTGCACGAGAGAACCGGTGACCTGCAAGACTCAGGAACAGATCGACGAACAGCGAGCCGCGTCGCGGGACTCTCTGGACGAACTGAACAGAGGGCAGGGTCGCACCACCGGTTCGGGCGGCTGACGCCACATCGCGTATCGGTCCGACCGTCTCGACAGACCGATACGATCTCGATTAGGGTTGCGCTTCCTCTCCTCCCGTCGTGGAGGTGCATGATGACAGCACATACCTCGAAGGCCCGCGCCTGATCTGATTCGGGCGCGCCGGCTTTTTCCAAACGGATGTCGGCCGGCCGACGTTATTCCTTTGACGCGCCAGCTCGACGTTCACCCCCCTGGGTTTGCAACGACGGCTGAGTCATGCCGTTGGAGTGATAAAAGCATGTCTTCGAAAGAAATTGATTCGAGCGATCTTTCGCGGCCGACGTTCACGCGCGTATCGCTGGCGGCGACCGAGCGGCAGGTGATCGAGCGGGAATTTTCGAACTATGTCGACGAGGTCGTCGGCATGATCAACGACGGAAAGGAAGCCACGGTTTATTTGTGCCGCGTGCGACCCAACGTTGCCGACGTCGACCATCTAGCCGCGAAGATGTATCGGGCGAGGAAGTTCCGTGCATTCTCGAATGAAGCGACCTACATCAATACCGACAAAGTGCGCGATCGTCGCATGGCGAAAGCGATGCGACAGAAGACCCGGCATGGTCGCGATGCCGCGCATCATCACTGGATCGGCCGCGAGTGGCAGATGCTCGAGGAACTCCACGCGGCGGGTGCGTCGGTGCCGAAGCCGTACATGCGGTGCAGCGACGGCATTCTGATGGAGTACATCGGCCGCGGCGGCGACCGCGCCCCCGCGTTGGCCGAGTTGCGCCTCGAGATTGCCGAGGCCGAGCGTGTGTTGCGGATGGTCGTGCGCGACATCGAGATCATGTTGGCGTGTGGCATCGTCCACGGCGATCTGTCGGCGTACAACATCCTGTACCTCGACGAAAGGCCGCGGCTGATCGACCTGCCGCAAGCGACGCGTATCGACGACGCGCCGGATCCATGGACGCTGTTTCACCGCGATGTATCGAACGTTTGCGAGTATTTTCGCAAGCGCGGCGTGGATGTGGACGCGCTCGATCTCGCGCTGCGTCTGTGGCGATGACCACAAGAATCCACTGGCTCAAGAGACGCACGGCACGCTGGCCGTCCCGCCCGCGACGATTGCGCAGGATGCTGTTCCGCTGGAACCGTCTTCGGATGCGAAGCGGGCCGCGTACGAGAAGCAGTTGATCTGCAAGAGGCAGGCGGTCGTGGGTACGAAGATCAGCAAGAA
>JANLUG010000378.1:0-3065 GCA_031363335.1 Gammaproteobacteria bacterium | reverse complement strand
AGTGCATCAAGTGCTGGCCGACACAATGCAGATTGTCGGCACGACGTTTCTCGGGCTGACCGTGCATTGTGCTCGGTGTCACTCGCACAAGTTTGATCCGATTTCGCAGCGCGACTACTACTCACTGCAAGCGGTGTTCGGCGGGGCGCTCGATCCCGCTCGCTGGCAGCCGTCGGAAGTGCGAGGCATTCCGCTCGGTCCCGCCGGACAGGACGTGGACGCAGATGGCCAAGACGACTTCCTTGTCGGCGCCTTCCTCTCGGATACGCCGAGTAGAATCGGCGGTGGTACAGCCTTCTTGTCGCCACGCAGCGGGTCGGTCTGCGTTTCGACCCAATGTCCACCGGACACAGCCGTAACCGTCGGCGAGATTTTCACGCGGCGCTTCAGTGTGACCAACTGCGGTTCCATGGCGGCGCTTTTCCACTACACGATTTCCGACGCGCAAGGCTGGAGCGTGACGCGCGATGACAGTCTGGTTCTGGCGGCAGGCGCGTCCACGGTGTTGACCAGCCACGGCACGGCGCCCGTTGGGACGCCTTGCGCCACCGCGGACTTGTACACGTTCTCCGTCGAGGCGTCGGCGTGCTCGGGGATCGAAAGTTCGACATGCGCAACGCTCGTGCGCGCAACACCGCCCCGCGACCTCGCCGCGCTGGTGCGAACGCTGCCCGCCGCGGCCAATGACGCCGGATTCGGAATCGCGGTCTCCGAGCCAGGCGACCTAAACGGCGACGGGTACCCCGATGTTCTCGTCGGCGCCTCGACGCCAGACCCCGACGGCGATTTGACGCCGGGGCGAGCCAAAGTGTTTTTCGGCGGTCCTTCCTTCGACGAGACTCCCGATCTGATCGTCAACGGTGAGGTATTGGGTGATCGCTTTGGATATGCCGTCGCCGGTGGCGGTGACTTGAATCACGACGGCTACAAGGATTTCGCTGTCGGCGCCTACCAAAACGACGCCGCCGGATCGAACGCTGGCCGCGTCTATGTGTACTTCGGCGGGCCAACCATGGACAGCATCGCGGATCGAGTCCTTGACGGCCACCTGCCCGGCGAGCAATTCGGCATTGCGGTCGCCAGTGTCGGTGATGTCAATGCGGATGGAAACGACGATCTGTTGGTCGGCGCGCGTTCCAACAACGCGGGCGGCTTCGATACCGGTCGTGCCTACGTTTACTTCGGTGGACCCGGGTTCGATGCAAGCGCCGATTTGACCCTGCAGGGTCACGATGCGGAACAATTCGGCTTTGCCGTTGCAAGGGCCGGCGACGTGAGCGGCGACGGGTACGCGGACTTGCTCGTGGGGGGATATCACAATCCAACGGCCGGATTCGAGACCGGACGCGCCTATCTCTACTTCGGTGGACCCGGAATCGACACCACTCCGGACGTCGTCTTTACAGGCGATGGATTCCGTGCCCACTTCGGCGACGGACTCGCGACGGCGGATCTCGACGGCGACGGCGCCAACGAGGTCCTGATCGGCGCGTCGCAGCGCGACGGCGCGACCGGACGCGCCTACGTCTACCGCGGCGGCAAGGGGCTCGACAACAGCGCCGATTTCACCTTGGACCCCGGCTTTCCCGGCGATTGGTTCGGGCGATTCCTCTCCGGGGGCGCCGACTTCGACGGCGATGGATTCGGGGATCTCGTGGTCGGCGCACCGGGCGTGACGAGCGGCAGTCCCGGACACGTCTGGGTCTACCTGGGTGGGCCTCATATGGACAATGTGTGCGACGGCATGTTCGAGGGTGCTGCGCCGGGCGATCACTTCGGTTGGAGCGGGTCCGCTCAGGGCAGCGACGCGAATAACGACGGCGCCGACGATCTTGTCGTTGGTGCATATCGTTCGTTGCCCGGGAAGAGTAGCGCCGATCCGTCGGCGAGCAGTCTCGGCCGCGGCCACGTTTACCTGTACAGCCGCTTGCGCCCAATACCGGTCGAGGTCCAGGATGTTCTCACGATGCGCACCGTCGAAGGTGTCGTGCTGCAGTGGCGTCTTTCCACCGAGGCGCTCACGAGACTGAACGCAGTTCGTATCGAGCGCGCCACTACTGCAGAAGGACCCTGGATCGAGCAGGTTTCCCTCGCACCGGAACGCACCATGCATTTCGAAGATCGCAGCCTGCCTTGGGATGCCGCCGCTTGGTACCGGATCGTGCTCATCGGACGATCGGGAATCACGACGACAGGAACGCCGTTCGACATCGCCGCCTGGCAGCCGGCCGTGCGCACCGCCCTGGACGCGCCGCGCGCTGGGCAAGACGAAGGTTCGGTCGAGATCTCATACTCGATCGGCCCGATGGGCGCGCCCGCACGGCTCGACGTGTTCGACGTCGCCGGACGTCTCGTACGGCGGATCGTCGATGCACCGCATGCTCCGGGACGATACCAAGCACGCTGGCAACGCAACGACAGCAGCGGCCAGCGTGTCGCGCGCGGCGTGTACGTCCTGCGCCTGCACGCCGGCGCGACACAACTGACGCGCAAACTGGTAGTTGCACGGCCGTAGCGTGCCGGGGCCCTTCACACCCAACGGATCACCCTCCCTGCTGGAGCGCACCGGATGACCCACAACCCGGCGGCAGTGCCAGCGCTGCGCCCCCACTGGACCGCGCTGGTGGCGATTGGCCTGCTCGCCGGCGCGATCATGCTGTTCGAACTCGTCCTGACGCGCATTTTTTCGTTCACGATCTGGCACCATTTCTCGTTCATGGTAATCAGCGTTGCGCTCATGGGGTTTGCGGTCAGCGGGATTGTCCTGCAGCTTCATCCCCTGCTCGGCGTTCCAGCGCCGCAGCGCGCGGCGCTCTACTCGGTGTTGTTTGCGATCACGGCGGTGCTCGCGGTGGCGCTCGTTACGCGCATCCCGTTCGACCCGACTCACATTGCCCAAGATCCGGCGCAGGTCGTGGCGCTCGGCGTGTACTACGTCATTTTGGTCGTGCCGTTCACATTCGCGGGGCTGGCGATCGTCTCGCTGCTGAACGGATACCCAGGCGACGTGAACCGGCTGTACGCCAGCGACCTGACGGGAGCCGGAGCCGGCTGCTTGATCGTCG